>JBHIVA010000021.1:0-37089 GCA_042138015.1 Nitrososphaeraceae archaeon
ATCTCTCCACCAGCTCAAGCAAATACTACAATGGCTCAAGCAAATACTACAATGGCTCAAGCAAATACTACAATGGCTCAAGCAAATACTACAATGGCTCAAGCAAATACTACAATGGCTCAAGCAAATACTACAATGGCTCAAGAAAATCAAACTGGAGAATATAAGTACGAACCATTTTACTCACTCAAAAACCAAAATTATCAAGATGTCTCAGAAAATCTCTCACCTCAACTAACCAATTTTAGTATAGTTACTTGGTTTAAGACATCAGAGAATCATACAACTCCAGGTCACATGGTAAACAAGGGTGGAATGAATACAGATGAAGCCGGAATGAACATGAATTATGGTATATGGATTACAGATAGTAATGAAGTAGAGGGTGGCTTTGAAGCAGAATCAGGAGATAATTTCTTTGTAAATTCTACAAATAAATATAATGATGGAAAATGGCATCATGCTGCAGTCACGTTTAATGGATCAGTAGTAACGCTTTTTATAGATGGTAAACAAATAGGTTCACAATTCACTGACAATGAACAACCTGATAATACGGGAGATCAACCATTGAGAATAGGAGCTAATTCATTGAATGAAGACAAATTCTATACAGGTGATATAGATGAAATAAGGATATGGGATAGATCATTGAGTCAATCTGAGGTTGAAGATGCTTATATAGAGAACAAATTTAATAAAACAGGCCAGAAATTGTTCTTATCCTATGGTGACTATATAAACAAAAACTAATAGATGGGTTAGTTATAAAATCTTTTTTTTAAGAAAACCAATAAGAATCATTATAAACTTATTTTTTTGTTATCTCAATTAAATTAGGTCGGAATAATAGCAGTTGCTTCAATCTCAAAAAGTAAATTATCTCTTGCTAATCTAGGAACCGGAATTAAAGTACTAGCAGGTAAATTATTTCCAAACAATTTTACCATTTCTCTGTATAATATATCAATATACTCCTCTTTATGATTGACTATTAGCACTAAAATCTTTACTACATATTCAGGTTTCACGTCAGCCGAATTCAGAGATCATCTAAGGTTTTTAAATGCCATAATCATTTGGTCATTCATAGTTTTTCCAATGATATGATGATCTTTGTCTAAACTAGTCTGTCCTGAGATAAATATTATTTTTCCTTGTGGTGCAATAACGATCTGAGCAAATCAGGACGAATGAGAGTTAAATAAAATTTCTGGAAATAGCCTAGTAATTTTTTCGGACGAATCTGATAATGAATCCATCTAAATCAGATAACCATATTATGGTAATAAATAAATTAATAGATTAATAGATTAATAGATTAATACACAAATAATTGATGCATTTTTTACTATTATTTGTGATAGAAAATTCTATGTTTAGTAAAATTAATTATTCATACTAATCTTTTACAGAAAAATATACAAAATAGAAATTTATTAGTCTTAAGATATAAATCAATAATATTTGCAGCAAAAGAGAGATTCAGAAAAGACCGAGACAATTACATTCAGATTAAAATCATATATTATCAAAGATCTGAAAAATGAATCAAAGATGGAAAGTATTACTTTAAATTCCCTGATCCAAAAGATTCTTTTGAATCATCTTCAATGGGAAAGATATGAAAGAAAGGCAGGGTTATTACCAATGACTAAGCCTTTTTTAATAGAAATGTTGAAACGTATAGATGAAAAGGATATTATAGAAATCGCGCATACAATAGAAAAAGAACATTTTCGGGGAATAATGACATTTATACACGATGTTCAATCTATAGAAAATTTTATAGATGTTTTAAGGTCATGGTTAACAGTATCATGGATGCAACATACTATAGAAGTAAAAGGTGACGGGACTTTTTCATTTAGAATTCAACATGATTTAGGTATAAAATGGTCTCTTTATATACAGGGAATAATTTCTGAATTATTTGTAGATATATTTAAGAAAAATATAAAAATTGTTACAAATGAAACAACTTTATCGATCGATATACCTCCAAAATAGAAAAAAGTTAACTGAAATATTTTTTTGGATAATTTAAAGTGTTTAAAAATCTAATTGAATATTCTTTGAATTTGACCTGAAATCATATCAGTTATAAATCAATTGATTTAATTTGATAAATATATAACAAATCATGAATAAAAATACCTGAATAAATGTATAAGGTTTTAGCATATCAAGAAAAGGTATTAATCGATATTATGATCTAACCATTCTAAAAATCATTTATAATTATATTGAAATTTTGATTAATTCCATATCTACTAGTATATCTCTGGAGTAGTACATAGTGGTACAATGTAGACCCAATCATAAAATACTATGTTGTCTATGCAATATCAAATTTGGAAATTGGATTCTTTACAGGCGAATACCTCATATGGATTATTTTTAGTTTATTCGTTGGTATAGCCTTGTCTATTGACTTAGGATTATTTAGGAGGTTACAATTAATAAAAAAACAAAATAATTCTAATCAGACCGAACTTGAGGAGTTGGATCAAAGCTGCGAGTCAATTGGGCAACAGGAAACTAAAAAAGCATTAAAATGGACGATAGTGTGGATTTCATTAGCAGGGATATTTTCAGGAATTATATTTTTTAACATGGGTTACGAAAAAATGCTTGAATTTGTCACTGCATATACTCTCGAAAAAAGTCTCAGCGTTGATAACATGTTTGTTTTTCTCTTGATTTTTTCGACTCTTTCTATTCCATATATCTATCAGCATAAAATATTATCAGTAGGTATCCTTAGTGCTATTGTATTCAGAATTTTACTAGTCATAGTTGGTGTATCACTTTTAGAAAGTTTTCATTGGATGATATACGTATTCGGGGTACTTCTCATAATAACCGCAATTAGATTATTACTTCAGAAAAAAGAAAAAAAAATAGAATTAGAAAAAAATATAGCTGTTAGGATATTAAAAAAGTTCGTTCCCGTTGATTTGAACATAAGATCTAATAAGTTTCTAATAAAGAATAATGGGATATTATATGCTACTCCTCTATTGGTAGCTCTTGTTATAATAGAAATGACTGATCTTTTATTTGCTTTAGACTCTATACCTGCAGTACTTGCAATATCATCAGATTACTTTATAGTGATTACCTCCAACATATTTGCCATTCTGGGATTAAGAAGTCTTTATTTACTTTTAGCAGGAGTTATGGATAAATTTTATTATCTTAAGCCTGCGTTGATTTCGTTATTATTATTCATAGGCGTAAAAATGTTAATTTCCGAGTTGTATAAAATTCCAATTACTATTTCATTGATAATAATAACAATTATTCTGACTACGGCTATCGTTGTTTCTGTATTAAAATCAAAAAAATCAGATAGTATCAGGAAGGGTATTTAATAAAAATGGTAGATCCTTGGCAAGTTGGACTTCAAATTGAATTTTTAATTGGAATACTCCTTTCTCTCGCTGCTGGTTTTATAATAGGAGCGGAGAGAGAATCAAGGGGAAAAGCTGCTGGAATCAGTACAAACTCTCTAGTTATAGGAGGCTCTATGTTGTTTGCATATTTATCCTCTGTAATAGATCCCAACTCAACATCACGTATTGCTGCTCAGATCGTGAGTGGGATAGGTTTCTTAGGAGCAGGAATGATTCTTAAAGGTGAAATCGATAAAAAAATAACTAATCTTACTACAGCTGCTAGCATATGGTTTTCTGCAGCGATAGGCATGGCTATCGGATTTCAATTTTATATAATTGCTATTGTAGCAGTGCTATTCGCCGTAGTGGTTCCCAGAATCCCACATATTTCAAAGATAAAAAATAATCTAGATTAAGACTCATATTCTTATTTTCGTAGATAAGGTTACACTCGTTAAAAATATCCAAAATTTAATAATATTAGTAGATTCTAATTTTGAATCATACTCAAATAATCTTTATTTTTTTCATAGTAGATAAATCAAAAGTATAATAAAATAATATTCTTTGACTAATTAAACTCTATTATATTGATTACACAATTCTAGAACTAAAGTAATCTTAAGATTTGATAATAAATAATCATGATAATTAAAAAATACCAAATACCTAAAACAGATTTTGAAAAATCGATAATTTATTTCATCATTATCCTCAAATAGTATTGAATAAAAAATTAATAATGAATGTAAATTAGGGATATGTGATACTAGATTCTGAAATTGCTATATTATATTTAGGTAAAATAATATTTAAATCCAAAAAGATATATAAAATATGTGTCTGCATATATCAAAATACCCACTTGTACTAACTATAATATCCTTAACTTAATAGCGCTTTAGAAACTGCCTTAAATATTTAAAGAATAGGATCTTGAATAATTTATAAAGAAAACATAACTCTTAATTATGATATCTTGTTACATTCAGAGTTGGTATTTTTTTTACATTTAGAACTGTGTCTCCAACTCCCATTCATAAAAAATTCAAGATGTTTATTATGATTATTATCAATTATTATTCTTTCATCATTATTTCTAGTATTTTTTGATTTTGAAATTATTTCTATTGGTTTCCTCATATTTATATGACCCTTGTTTCCAAATAAAAGTGTTGGGGTAATATTCTTTGCCTTCATAGAGTTTAATAGTAAAGTTATATTTTTAATAGACGAGGCTAATTTAGATTATAATCTCTTTTTTGTAATAGGTAAATTTACATAAATAATAGCTACATTTTGTATAGAACTATCATTACAATAATTATCTATCTTTACTTGTATGTTATTTATATTAATATAGTATTGAGTTATAATGCAACATTAGAAAAATATACTATTTAAGTATCACTATATAGGTAATTATTAAAGTAAGATAAAAGTTTCACAAAAATAAACCATTCATTAAAAAACATCATACAGAGATCATACTGATGACTTGTTTATTTAGACGTATTAGACATAAGAAACAGATAGAGATTTTCTGTTTTTAATGATATCGATATAGATTTATTATTCATAGAAAATGATTTTAGTAACTCTAATTCACCAGTGGTAGCAGATGATTTAAATATTCGAAAAAGTTTGTAATACTGCTCCTGTCGTAATTAGGGGTGTCAACTACGAAATTGTTAGTAGATACTACTTCTTTATTACTTTTCTCATTGTTATTGTTAATATTTTCACAATCATTTTCTGGAGTTGTATCTTCTTGTGTAAGATTAAAATCTGTTACAATATCTTTTCCCTCGTTGCAGATAAAAATATCTTTACCTGGGCCTCCTGTAAAAAAATCATTTCCCGTTCCACCTATCAAAATATCATTTCCACTGTCACCGTATATTCTGTCATTTCCTTCTCCTCCTTCAATCCTATCATCTCCGGATTTTCCCTTAAGAAAATCTCTACCATTTTTTCCATAAATAATATCACTTTCATCTCCACCACTGATATCATCTCCTCCATCTTTCCCATCAATGGTATCATTTCCCCCAAATCCTTTAATTGTATCTTTTGTATTTGTGCCTATTAATTTATCTGCATTTTCACTTCCTCCTATTTCTTCAGCTGTAGCAATATTCATAAAAATTAATTGTCGATGTTCTTTTAAATCTATATCACCCAACTGATGTCCCAATATAAGAAATCCGCCAACCCATAAAAAGATCTGGAGTATCTTTTTTTTTGGAAATAAATCAAATACTGTTTTTAAAGAATTATTTTTCACTATAGATGATTTCTTATTACTATTCATTATCGTAGTATTAGCTAGTAAAAAATGATTTAAGGAAGTATCGAAAAACCATTCTCTAACATAAATACCTCAATATTATTAAGTATATTTTTCTCATAAACTATTATTTAATGATAATCAAACGGTAGGAAAAGAAACTCTTGAAGTATTGAATTTAAATTGTATTGATATTGAATATACTTTAAGTTTTGGAGTGTGCTGTCTTCAATGAAAAAAATATTAAATATCAAAAAATTGAAAAGATCGATTACTTCATATGAACTAATTTAAAGGTTTTTAACGAGAATGTGTTGGCATCCGATAAACATCTTCTATTCATTCATTATCATTTTTACGTTCTATTATTTAATATTCTCTCTTACAATTAATAAAATATTAAATTATTACATTCAAAAAGAATAAGTTTATTGCTTTTTAATCTATAAATATAGCTAAACAAGTAGAATCCTGTTATAATTATGTATTATTTATTGTGAAAGAAATTAGAAATTACAATTGTACAACCGGAAATTATTTTTTCTCATTTCATTAGATTTTACTGTACTCAATTATCATTGTTTATAAATTTCCTTAATAAAAGTTACCAAACTTACAACACTAGGTTGGGAAAAATTATTATTGAGATATGCTATTTAAATCGATTATATGTGAACTTATATAAAAAAGACATTTTTTATTTTGGAATATGGGATTATCATTATATTGAAATATTTAAAATTAAGACTCGTTAAAGTCATAGATCTAATAAGAATTTAAATATAAATCCTCTATTTTGATCAAATTTCATCTCCATTTCATGATAAGTTACTGATTTAATTTCTATTTTATAGTCATGTTTTGAGATACTAGGGGGTTCTCCTGTACCTATCCCTTCAATTTCATAGGTTTCATTTATCTTCTTAGTATTTAGATCAAATAAGCTATTTTTATTTATATCAGGTCCACTATTTCTATCATTTGGAATAACTGAAATAATTTCATTTCTTAAAATTTGATCTTGGTTGTCTTTGATTGTACGTTTAACATGAATATATTCAAAATTATTGATAACTATTCTATCGATATATATTAATAAAAGTATCTTTTCGATCCAATCATAAAGTAAATTTTTTAAATCAAACCCCTTTGCTATTATCTTTACTTTGTTTTTTGGTTCAACTTTTGATATGTCAAACATCGCGTTTATAGTCGCTATTGCTGAATTCTCATAACATTCTGCAATATTATTTCCATAGGCCTCTACTACCAAATCAGTCATGTGCTCGAGATATCTATAACGTGATTCCATGTTGTTTTGATTTTGATTTCCATTTCCTATATTTACATTATTCACATTATAGATAAATTCATGGTTATTACGACATACATCACTTTTGAATAAGGTGAAAATAATTATTGCTCTTTACACTAATTATTTTATCATTTTTTTGTGTTATAAAATAAGTGAAGAATAAACATAATTCTATAATATTTTAATAAAACGGAAAATCTAAATTCCAATTTTCTATCAATTATTCTGATTTGAAAATAGAATTACCTAGAGGCATGCGTGATTTAACAAATGAAGATTCCTTTTATATAAGATATATTCAAAAAATTTTTTTCGATCTTGTGAAATCTTACAATTTTCAAGTAGTAGAACCTTCTCCTTTAGAGCTTTTAAGTACCCTAGAAATGAAAAGTGGAGCCTCTATAATTAATGAAATATACGGATTTAAGGACAAAGGTGGACGTAATATAGCATTAAGATATGATCTTACTATTGGGATGACTAGATTTGCGACCTCAAGAAGGGAGATGCGTATCCCAATAAAGTTGGCTACTTTTGGGGGAGTCTGGAGATATGATGAACCTCAAGCTGGTCGTTATAGATATTTCAATCAATGGGATATTGAGATCTACGATAATTTCAGCTTGGACTCTGACGCAGAAACAATCGAATTTGTTTCAAATTTTTTCTATAAACTTGGTTTAGGGGATAGCATAATAATAGAAATAAGTGATAGGCGAATACTTGAAGAGTATCTTAAAGTAAATTTCAAAATTCAAGATGAGAAAATGTTAGTTGAGATTTTTAGAGCTATAGACAAGGTTCCTAAAAAAGGTTTACAAAATGTATGTAATGAATACAAAGAAATTTCTGATCAAAATATATTGAAGGATCTCTTGGAAGTATCAACAGTTAAAGGTGCCATAGAAAGCATAAAATCAAATCCAAAGATAAAGAACTTAAAAAGCATCAAATACTTGGAAGATTTGTGTATGTCTTTAGAGCATAGGAATGTCAAAAACATTCGTATAAATTTGGGGATAGTTAGAGGTTTAGATTATTATTCGGGTATAGTTTTTGAAGTATTTGACATTCAATCTAATATTGGTTCACTAGTAGGAGGTGGACGGTATGATAAGCTTCCAGTAGTATTTGGACGTTCTGACATAGGTGCTGCTGGGGCTGCTGGTGGTGTTGAAAGGATTATCTTGGCATTACAATCTCACAAAAATATAATTCCCACCGAAGAAAAAAATGTAATTTATATCGCAAATTCTGGAATTGATGTCAGAAAGCATGTATTAAAAATGGTTAATTTTCTAAGACAAAAAAACTATTGTATCGAATATGACATATCTAATAAGACATTAAAAAAACAACTAAGTGATGCTTCATCAAAGGAAGCAAAGCTTGTGATAATCATTGGACCAGAAGAAATAGCCCTACAAAAGGTAAGGATACGCAATATGACAACAGGTTCTGAGTCTATTGAAGCTTTAATAGGATTAGAAACAAAAATATCCAATATTTTATCCCAATCTTAAGACCTTTATACTTTTCATCTTTATAATTCCACTCAACTTTTTTTCGTATACGTCTCTTACTACAAGATCTGGAGGGTCATAACTAATAAATAAATCACCCTCTTCCAATTCATTGGTATTATAACTTATCTGAATATCCTTTTCATCTATTCCATTTTCTACAAGTATCTTTTTTGCCTTTTGTATAATTTCTTGATCAGATGTGTTGGGAGCAAGAAAAACCTTCTTGTAATTATCTAAAATCATAGTTACGAAGGAATAACGAATAAACGAGTAAATAAATGTGTAAGAAAAACATGTAGTATATTTTATCTTTTAAATAAAAAAATTAATTTACTTACAATATATCAATATCTAACAAACTATAATCATATGGTTTTGATCTTTCAAGTTATAAGGATATTATCTTCAAATCAAGATAATATTTAGAAAAAAGAACAATCAAGTTGAAAAATTATTACCAACCAATCAAAAAGTATATTTGTATTACATATCTTACTCGTCTCTGGGATAATAATTACTGTGACAGATACAATTCATCACGATGTTATTATTATTGGTTCAGGTCTAGCCGGTCTGAGGGCCGCTATTGCTGCCGCATATATCGAACCAAAAAAAATTAGCATTGGTGTTTTCTCAAAAGTTCAGGTCATGCGTTCACACTCAGTCTCCGCTGAGGGAGGTACTGCAGCGGTAATATTTGAAGATGAAGGAGATAACCAGGAATCACACATCTATGACACTATAAAAGGAAGTGATTTTCTTGCGGATCAGGATGTAGCAGAAAGATTGGTGAAAAGTATACCCCATGAAATTTATCAATTAGATCACTGGGGGATGCCTTGGTCAAGAAGGGAAGATGGTAGAATTGGACAAAGAAAGTTCGGTGGTTATTCCTTTCCAAGAGCAACCTTTGCTCAGGATAAAGTGGGGTTTTACGAGATGCAAACTCTATATGATACCTGTCTTAAATTCGATAATATTCATTTTTATAATGAATGGTTCTGCACAAGTATCCTAAAGGAAAATAATTCTTTCAGGGGAGTGACTGCCATTGAGCTCAAGAGTGGAGATTTTTATAAAATCAAATCTCCATCAGGAATTATCTGTACTGGAGGAGCTGGGAGAATTTACAGTTTCTCCACATATGCCTATTCTTCGACTCCAGATGGGATAGATATGGCATTTAGAGGAGGGCTTGCTATGAAGGATATGGAATTTGTTCAATTTCATCCTACAGGTATATTGCCTTCTGGTATACTTATAACGGAGGGTGCTAGGGGAGAAGGTGGATATTTAATAAATAACAAAGGGGAGAGATTTATGAAATATTATGCCCCTGAAAAATTGGAACTAGCTCCTAGGGATGTAGTATCGAGATCAATGATAAGGGAAATACAGGAAGGAAGAGGGTTTAAGCATGAATCGGGATATGATTGTCTCAAATTAGATTTAACTCACCTTGGAGATGAAAAGATAAAGGAAAGGCTTGCTGGGATAAGAGAAATTGGAATCAAATTTTCGGGTGTAGACGTTATTGACGAACCTATAGAGATCCGACCTGTATGTCATTATATGATGGGAGGAATTCATACCAATTTGGATGGACAAACAGAACTGACAGGACTCTGGGCAGCAGGTGAAGCTGCTTGTAACAGTGTTCACGGCGCCAACCGCTTGGGAGCAAACTCTACTTCTGAGTGCATAGTCTGGGGAAGAATAACAGGAGAACTTGCTGCAAATTTCGCATTAGATTTTAAAAATAAAAATAAAACAATTGATTTTTCTCATGAACAGGTCAATATAGAGGAAAAAAGAATCTATGACGGAATATTCAGAGGTAGAGGAGATGTGAATCCATATGAAGTAAGAAAAGAATTGACTGATACTATGGACGAAAAGGCCTATGTCTTTAGAACAGAAGAGTCTCTTGTAGAAGGTCTTAAAAAAGTTAGGGAGCTAAAGGCGCAAACATGGAAACATGTAAATGATAAATCAAAGGAATATAATACGAACTTTGTAAATGTGATGGAGGTTGATGCTATGTTGAGAACCGCTGAGGTAGTATTATTAGGAGCAATTACTAGACGTGAATCGAGAGGTGCTCATTCAAGAATAGATTATCCTAATAGAGATGATATCAACTTTTTAAAACATACTCTTGCTTATTTTAATCCTGCCGGCGAACCAAATATGACATGGCATCCCGTAGTATTTACTCGATATGCGCCAGTGGAGAGGAAGTATTAAATGAAAAAATCTAATAATGCGGATTTATCAAAAAACAATCCCAGACCAGATGATCCTCATATTATCTCTAATAATAGAACCAATAGAGAGGGACTAAAAGGATGGCTTAATCCCTCTAGGTACGGATGGGAAAGGGTTTCATATTGGTTACAACGTTTGACTGGAGTATTCCTTTTGGTATACTTTATAGGACATGTTTATGAAACCAGCTCTCTAATTGATGGGCCAGATGCTTGGGCCGCGATGCTCGAAATGACACAGACTATTTGGGGACATCTCTTTTTAATATTAGTTATAGGAGCAAGTACATTTCATACAGGGAATGGTATCCGATTGATCTTTACTCAAGCGGGAAAGGGATTGGGCAAGCCAGGAAGACCAGATTATCCATACGAACCCACATCAATTAACTCTAAACAACAATCAGGAATATGGATAGCTCTTGTATTATCTGCTGTTGCCATGTTATATGGCGCAAGTGTTTTGTTTGGAGGGGAATAAGTTCTATTGAAAAATCGTTTAAGAAATTATGGAAACGGGAAATCTCTTTTGAAGGAAAGTCAGATAATGAAGATACACTACATTACTGGAGTTTGTGCTCTGGTAGTTGTGGCTGTGCATATAATGATGAGGCTAATAATGCCTTATAACATGTCTTTAGAGTTTGAAAATGTTATTTTAAATTATAAGAATATTTTTTATGCAATTTTGCTTGAATCTATTCTTGTTCTTATTGCAATACATGGCTTTAATGGTCTAAGAATTATATTATTGGAATTAAGACAGAATACAATGTGGGAAAAAGGAGTAAATATTTTTATAATAATTGCTATGATTGGAATAGTTGTCTATGGAACAAGAACAATAATAGTTGCAAACGGGCTCTCTTTAATTTGAAAGAATTAGGAAATATGTGATATAGAATGAATCGAAGTACTAATATTGAAAATGAGACCAAACAAACAAATCTAAAAAAAGATAATCAAACTAATTCCAAATTTAATAAGAATAAAGATACAGTTAATAAGAATATCGTAGACAATATTAATCTCAAAATCTTTAGAATAAATGCTGTTAAAGGTAGTTCACAAGCGTCTCCACACTATGACATGTTTAAAGTTCCAGTAAAAAGATGGACTACTGTGCTTGACGCATTACTATACGCTAAAAGTTATCAAGACAGCAGTATTGGAATACGATATTCTTGTAGAATGGCTTCATGTGGTTCTTGTGGTATGAAAATAAATGGCAAGCCCAGGTTAGCTTGTTACACAAAGATATCTGAACTTGAAGGAGATACAATTACTTGTGAACCCCTTCCCAACTTTCCATTTATACGTGACCTAGTTACTGATTTTTCACAATTCTTTGAACATCATAGAAACATTATGCCTTTTATACAAAGTGACAAAGCTGACATGAAAGATAAAAATGAATTAACAGAATTTTCACAGACTCCAGAAGACCTAGACAAATTCTTGCAATTCTCATATTGCATTAAATGCGGTTTATGCTATTCGGCTTGTCCAACAGTAGCAACTGATACAAAATTCCCTGGTCCGCAGGCACTCTCACAAGCGTATCGATATTTTTCGGATTCGAGAGATTCTGATAAATCTAACAGACTTAATATTATAGACGATCGACATGGCATATGGAGATGTCATTTCGCTGGTTCATGTAGTCATGTTTGTCCTAAAGGTGTAGATCCAGCTTTAGGTATTCAATTACTTAGAAATCACTTACTAGGATTTTCAAAAAACGAAAAGAAAATATCATCTCTACAAGACAGATCCAATAAAAATAAGATACAAGAAAAGTAATAACTATGTCATATGATTGATTTCTCTTTAAATTTTTTCCAAAAGAAAAAATATAGTTATTATTGTATCATTTGATTTTAGTTTTTTTTATGTGAATTGACTTGTATTAAACTTGAAACTTTGTTGATCTTTTATGTAACTGAAAGACGTGTCAAAATAAAAGAAAAGATTGGAATAAAATTTATCCTGTTAATTCCTCTATAATAACGACCTTAGGTTCACCGATAGGATATTTGTCTCCATATTGCCAGAAATATACTATTTTTCCATAAGTTTCATCCAATATGGGTTTTGCAGCCATTGCCTCTTCCTCTGTCATATCTGGAAGTTTAGCATTGACCTTTGGTAATTCATTTAAATGGTAATGCCAGAATTTTTTCTCTTCAGTTGGAAGTTCATTATATTGTTCTGAAGTTATAACATATTCAAAGCCATATGGCTTATCTTGATCCCCCATTCCAGTCGGAAACAAAAGACATGCAGCAGTCATATCATCATAAACTTTGCAATGATGATGAACGATTAGATCTAGAACAGATTTATTATTTGTAGCAGTATTATTGGGATTAATATGATTAATTGCTTCTATGTGAAGGTCATTAAAACCTTTAATTGCAGGATACTCGATCTGCCTTGGGTTCAACATTTCATTATAAAGAGTATCTGACGAATTAGTATCGTTTTCGTTTTCTGTTTGAGCATATGCTGTAGGTATTAGTAATGTGATAGAAATCGTAGCTGATATTCCAACAATAATCAGGTATATTACATTTGAATTTTCATTTTTCACGGTATATACTTTCATAAATAGATAATTATTAAATATTATCGATCAATTACATTTGAATATGAGACCAATAATTCTTTCATCTTAAATAGATACATCTATAAAAATAGTTTTTAAAAAATATTTCGTATCAATTTAATTTCTGATATCCCATCACAAGAAAAATATGAAAGACAGTTCTTTCTCATATTGTATGCTCTTTATACATTGCTTTTATAAATTTAGAATTAGTCAACATCTATAGCATCAACAGTTTGACACGTAGATCTTATATTTATTCTATTCAATCTTATATTGGTCGAGAAAAATTTTTGTATCAAAATATACAATCCAATTGGTTTTATAAAAAATAATCGACATAATCTCCTGTGTATAGGATTATTAAAAATTCACTAAAATCCTATACAATAAAATGAATGAATTATAACAGGAATAAAATTGCTAGTAACTATTGAATTTAGCTAATTATATACTTGTTTTGTATAATATCCAATAACTATTCATTCATTATTTGGATTTTTCGGGATACTTGCTTTCGTTAACCTGCTTGTTAATTGCTTCTGCCATAAAATGATTACTAACGTTAATCTTCACCTCTTGAATATCTCCTACTTTATAAATATTATCTCTTACATCTTGAGCAATTTTAAAGCCAAAAACTGCAGGACAAAAAGGACTTGTTAAGTGCAAATCGACATCCACTTTATTCTTATTTATATCTACCTTGTCAATCAATTCCAATTCCATTATAGAAACCCCTATTTCAGGATCGACTATTTTAGACAATTCATCAAAAATTAGTCTACGAGTATTTTGTAAATCTTCAGACATCATCTAATTTTTACCCCAAACCATATATAATTATTGATAGTTATAAGCCTAAACTACCTGGATTTCATTCTTTACCATTATACTTAGTATAAAAAGACATGATTGAAAAGCGTATTCATCGATAAATATATTATATTGATATTCTGTTTAATAGTGATAAATATACTTGTACCGATCTAGACAGAAAGAAAATCTAGATAAAAAAGTCCTAGATTTCCTTTCTTCATTAGAGGATGATGTTAATTTATTTTATTATGATATTATCGGAACTCAAGCGCATTGTTTAATGTTAAAAAAAATAGGAATATTAGATCAAGATGAGTTATCAAAAATTCTTAAATCATTAAATAAATTAAAGGAAGATTTTAATGATAAGAATAAAGTCCAAAAGATATTATCTATCTCTGATTCTACTTCTGAAGATATACATGAACATGTTGAATCTTTAGTGATACGAGATTTAGGGATAGAAATAGGTGGAAAGATACATACCGGACGGTCTAGAAATGATCAAGTAGTCGTAGATATCTTAATGAAGGTTAGGGATGATTTACTCACTATATCGGAATTTATAATCAAATTGATTAATTCATTAATTAAACGATCTAAAGAATTTCAGACAACTATCGTATCATTATATACACATCTCCAACAGGCACAAATTGGAACATTCTCTCACTATCTGCTTTCTTATTCCTATAATTTGTTGCGCGATAATGAAAGATTTAACTCTCTCTTTGATCGGATAAATAAATCACCTTTAGGTGCTTGTGCAATAGGAGGTACTAGTATACCAATAGATAGGGAGTTTACTGCATCGCTATTAGGGTTCGATGGGTTAATTGAAAATTCTATAGATGCTACAACGTCACGAGACGTATTGATCGAATTTTTATCTACACAGGCTCTTTTAATGACATCTCTAAACCGTATTTCAGAAGATTTTATTTTATGGTCAACTACTGAGTTTAATTATATAGAACTCGATAACAGATACAGTTCTACTTCAAGTGTAATGCCGCAAAAGAAAAATCCTGATCCTTTGGAAATTCTTCGTTCTCATTCATCCATAGTTGTAGGAAATCTTTTTACAGCTATGAATATAATAAAAAATCTTCCTAGTGGTTATAGTAGAGATTTACAGGATCTCAAATCATTATTGTGGAAATCTACTGAAATCATAATTAATTCCTTAGTAATTATGAAGGAAATAATAGACACATTTAAAGTAAATGAAGAGATTGCCTTAAATCATGCAGTTAATGGTTATGGTATTGCATTAGATTTAGCCGAAGAATTAGTAATAAAATACAGCATTCCTTTCCGTCAAACACATAAATTGATAGGAAATTTGGTAGAATACGCAATTAAAAATTATGACAATTTACCGTTAAATAAATTACCAAAAGAGGAAATATATAAAATTGTCCACTCTTTTGATTTCGTCTCAAATCCTGATGAGTTGGTAGATATAATTAGCAAATCTAATTCAGAAAAGTCAATATATGTTAGAAAATCAACAGGTTCTCCGAATCCTGAAGAACAGAAAAAAATGTCAGTTTCACTAGAAGATTCTATAAAAGCAATGAACAATGTATTAGATAAAAGAAAGAGTAAATTAAATCGAACTTTCAAAAATCTTGAGGAACTTATTCTAGATAACTGCAGAAGAGATGAAAAATAATATTAATTTTTTTGGTAAGTGAAAGAATTCTATATATTTAAAAGATATATTTTATTGTCATATAAAAGATTATTTATTTCTTAAATATGGATATATAATGATCAAATTTATATATAATAGCCCGGCCCAGATTCGAACTGGGGTCAAAGGCTCCAAAGGCCTTTATGCTTGGCCACTACATTCGGCGGGTAGTATAATTCCCTCCACCGGGCTTCCGGGCATTATTCCGTATTAAATTACTTGGATTATAATGTTATGGATTTTTAAGAAATTTTTTAAATTCCTCTATAGGATCATCCATATTATCAATTAGTTTTAAGGATTTTTCAAACAATCGTTTACTAAATACTGAAGAGGAGGAATATGCATTTAAACCAATATTTGTATTTTTCCAGTCAATGAATTTTGCCTTGGATCTTTTCTTTTCGGTAATATCTTTCTTTGTTAATTGGGATATTACATATGATATATATCCAGTAAGTTCCTTATGATTTCTTATTTTTTTGATAAATCCTGACTTTACTAGAAAGGTTTCTACATAAAAATTGATAGGCGCAATAGAGATAACAGGTTTTCCAAGTAACGCTGCTTCTGCACTCATTGTACCTCCAGCACCTACAAAAAGGTCTATATTTTTTAACAATGCTATTCCATCAACAACATTTTCCAACACACGAACTTTATTTTCATATCTATTCTTGAAAAACTCTATTTGATCTTGATATCTAGCGAGTATCAAGATGTCACAATAAAAGGAAAATTTTGTTATTATACTATCTATTAAATCTACAGAATTTTTTACATTCTTGTTATCTGCTATATATGAGGCTTTCACTTCTTCAGGTCTAACTAAGATAGTTGTCTGTCTTTCCTTTTTGTATTCAGAATTCCCATAAAAATTAAATTGATTTTTGCTATTTTCTAATTCTTTCTTTATCCAAACGACCGGATCTAATGCCCTGTATCTTGTAATCCTTGATTTACTAATCCCAAAATTTATCAATGTCTTATAGGGTATTACCCAAGGGCAAAAAAGTCGGGTAGAAAGTGGAATGCAGAGTCTTGCCACCGCTTCTGCATGAGGCGAATCGTTAAAGAGATAGTGATCTACACCCAATCCAAATGATACACGAGAAGCTTCTGGTGAGGAGAAAGAAACAGTCAAATCAGGTTCAAAAGATTTAATTATATCTGCAAGCTTTCTGATTCTTTCCGTACTCGCTACTAGTTTTTCATACCTGTTATTTCCACCATGCCTTCCAACAATCCTTATATTTAGATTTTGTATTTTTGCTAACTCGATTACTTCTCGATACTTTCTTCCAGTACATAATATTTCATGCCCAGATTCCTGCAAATCTTGAACAAAATACTTGAAGAACATGATTTGCTTAGGGGTAAGAATATCAAACCAAATCCTCAAATTGATATGATAATTAAATTTCCAAAGAAATGAATACTTTTCTTTAATTAAATAAAATATAACTGATGGTATAAATTATTAAGCTTATTATCTACCATAAAATAATTAGGTAAAAGAAATCAATAAATTTACTAAGGAGAAAATTTCATATTTTGATATCTAATTTGCAGTCGTCTCCAGATTTAGTTATATTCGGATTAAGCACTGAAGGATATAACTTTGCATCAGCACTAGTTACTGCTGGTTATAAGGTTTCGATTGTAGATGAATCCTCTAAGCTTGGTATACAATTAAACAATGACATTACAAGAACTTACTCACGGGCTAGTGACCTTATAGTAGATGAGTCTTTACTTCAGCCTCAATCATTGGATGAGGTTATTGGAAATGCTTCATATCTATTTTTTTCCCCAAAAATAAGAAAAATTGGTCAAGATGTTAAAGTCGATATATCTTCCAAGTTCATTGACGCAATAAAATCAGTCAATAAAGATACATCAATTATCTACACTTTACCAACAGGAATAGGAGGTAATAATGAAAATATTGACATTATAGAACACACTACGGGAATGATGATAGGAGATGTACTTTCCTACTATTATATGCCTGTAAACTCTGGACCAATTCTGTCATCTAATACTATTCTTGGTAGCTTTAATACAAAAAAAGATCCTTTCTTAGAAAAAATGCTTTATAGTATAAACAATCAACAAATCAATTTCGCTAATATTTCGTCTGTAGAGCTAACTTATGTATCTAGGATACTAAGACACTACTCTGGTATTGCAAGTGTATTAGAGGTTTGTAAATACGCAAGCGGTTTTGAAGTAGATAACCACATTTTAGATAATTTTTATAAAGATTTGTATCTGGATGATATCACTAATGGGTTACATGATTTACGGATAATTCAACATTCTCTCCAAGGAAATAACCCGTTAATATATCTCGTCAATGGTACAATCAAAAGCATAGAAAGTTATCTTAAAAATTTAATAGATAAAATACGTTATTTGTTAAAGAAGAAAGAATTAAAGGCTAGTAGAACTCGCATATCTATTTCATGGACATTAGATATTCACGAAATGAGAGGAGATAAAATTGAGATTTTTTCTTTACTAGAATCAAGACTGCGTGATTATATAGGTGAGGTAGAACGAGGAGGGAAAAACTCTCTTGATAACTACCCTAGCGATAAAACTACCATATCCATCGCTTGTTCAAAGAGTGACTATAATTTTTTAACCAAAAATAATCTCAGTGAATCCATTATTGTTAAGGCAAATCCTGTCTGTGAAGTTATAGCATAATTTTATTATTGAAAATATCAAATACCAGTTAAGAAGATTAAATTGCTAGAACTCTTCAAAGAAAAAACAAAAAATCTTAACTATAGATTAAGTTAGATATTATAGATAAGATGGAATCTTATCAATTATCTATAACTTTTCAATTCTTTATCTAAAGATCTCTAGATTTAGTTCCCTGATTCCCATTTTAATTTTTTTAAATCATACTCTTTTCTTGAATATGATACTCTAGCAGGATGACCTATAACTACCGTATCCGGAGGAACATCTTTGGTAACAATTGATCCCATACCTACAACTGCATTTTTACCTATCACAATTCCAGGTTTAATTACTGATCGTGCAGCAATTATTGCACCATCCTTTACAACTGTGCCAATCATTTTCGGACTCATTGGATAGGGATCGTTAGTAAATGTAGCTCCCGGTCCTATGAAAACATTCTTTCCTATTATCGTCAACGGCGGGATATATACAGATCCCTCTATTCTGGTATTGTCTCCTATTTTTACATTGTAATCTACATGTACGAGAGAGCCAATCATTACATTATCTCCAATAATTGAATTATCTCCTACATATGTATAGTGCCATATTTTTACATTCTTTCCGATCTTTGCTTTGTTAGAAATATAGTTGGTAACAAAACTGCTATTTTTTTTATTATTGTTTTTATCTTTATTTAACTCCTGCTTTCTATTATTCATTTTTAAATTTTTATCAGAAAAATTCGTTGAAATACTCTCTTTGATATTTGTCCCATTTTTTTTATTTTGAATAATATTTTTCTTGCTCTTTTTTTTTATCTTGCCTTTAGTCACCATATCTAA
Organism: Nitrososphaeraceae archaeon; assembly: GCA_042138015.1. Taxonomy (GTDB): domain Archaea; phylum Thermoproteota; class Nitrososphaeria; order Nitrososphaerales; family Nitrososphaeraceae; genus TH1177. Next base: position 19,471 of record JBHIVA010000021.1, read on the forward strand.
TCTTTTTTATCCATCACTATCTTTATTTCTGTTTTCATCCAGTTATCTATTCATATTTTAATTGTATCAAGTTTATCATAAATGCCACGGTTTAGCAAATTTTAGAATCTTCTCTGGGATATTTTTTCTCCATCTTTCCAGAAATCTAATGTCTTTTTCTTTCTCTCGAAGTTCATCGGGTAACATAATGGGTATCTCATCAATAATAGGATAAAAACGGAAGCATTTATCACAATATAAAATACCATCTATGATAACAGAAACCTTTTCTTCATGAAGTTGGTTTTCTCCTATTTCTGTATCCTTAAATTGATTATCATCATCTTCGTTGTTATGTTCGTCTTTATCTAACTTATTTTTAACAGTGTATATTTCATCTTTAACGTCTAACTCAATTAATTCAAGTGGATAGTTTTTATCAATAGGACATGCTAAAATATCTAGGAGATTTTTTTTCATTTTTTATCATCCTCTAACTGTAGATAAATAGGAGAACCAGTTTTACTAGATAAAAGTGCCGCTTCAGCGATTTTTGTAACATTAGCTGCGTCGACCGGAGAAACTTCAGGTTTGTCTATTTTTCCTTTAATAGCCTGAACAAAACTTTTTAGTTCTAGCGAGAGTGGTTCTACAAGACTAATTCTTCTTGGAGTTATTGATGATCCTGCATCTTCCACAGTAATTTCCTGTTTAATAAAGTCACCATTAATTATACCTTCAGTGCAAACCACACTAAACTTTCTCACTTTCTTGGGAGTGATCCAGTTTGATGATATCACAGCAACTTTGTCTACTCCAAATCCTAGAATAATAGTCGAGAAGTCCTCAAATGAATGGAATATTTTTCCTGAACGCGCAAAAACAACTTGGGGATTCATTCCAAAGAAATACACCGCAGTATCAATATCATGAACAGCAGTATCATAAATTATGCCCACATCTTTGATATGCAAAGGCATTCTATTTTCTCTATGAAATTCCATCATCAATACATCTCCATAAGTCTTCTCTACCAAGATGTTTTTAACATCTTGTACTGCAGGATTGAATCTCTCGATATAGCCACAAGTAAGAATGACTTTATTTTTCTTTGCTATCGTTATCATTTCCTCACATTCCTTGAATGAATATGAAAGTGGCTTTTCAACGAATACATTTATCTTATTTTCCATAAGTGTTTTAGAAACTATATGATGAGTTTTTGTAGGTGTACATACAAGACAGCCATCTAACTTTTCTGAGCTTATCATTTCTTCAACTGAAGTAAAGCTATTCACTTGATATTTTTCAGCAAGAGATTTTGCTTTTGAAACATCCATATCACAAATAGCCCTCAAAACTCCCATATCAGCTAGTACTCTTGCATGATTTTTTCCCCATCCACCTACTCCTATTATTCCTATTCGTGCATCGTAAGAATCATCACTTACAATTTTCTTATTACTCTTCTCTACATCCTTCTTTTGTTCCACTTCTATGAGCGTCATTAAACTACTTTTTCTAACTTGATGAGTCTGAAATATAATTTGTTATCTATTCTTAATGAATGATAAATTCGATTACTTTACCAAACAGGAGTGGTCCAGGAGGAATATTTTTCAATGGTTCTTTCTCCAGATACTATCTGTTCGTATAACTGTCGTATTGATGCTGTTATTTTTCCTTCCTTTCCGTTACTTATCTCTCTTCCGTCTACACTAATTACCCCAACTATTTCAGCTGCAGTACCAGTAAGAAAGATCTCATCTGCTATGTAAAGTTCTGTTCTTGATATAGGACGTTCTACTATTTCGTACCCAAAATCCCTTGATAAAGTTATAACAGTATCTCTTGTTATACCCTTTAGAATCGATGAAGATATATCAGGAGTATAAATAATCTTGTTTTTCAGAATGAATATATTTTCTCCAGGTGCCTCACTTACGTTTCCATCCCTATCAAGCATAATAGCTTCATCGTAGCCATTACGTTTGCATTCCTGTGTGGCCAAAACTGAGTTTAAATAATTTCCTCCTGCTTTAGCCATTGGTGGTGTAGCAGAATCATGGATTCTTCTCCATGAAGATATTCCTACCTTGATTCCTTTCGGATCAAAATAACGTGCAAAAGGGAATACTATGACCACAGTATGGGTAGGAGAATTCAAGCTAACATTAAGGTCGATTCCATGAGTTCCAACAAAAGTAATTGGTCTAATATAACATGATTCTTTAATGTTACACTTACGTAGTAACGAGATAATTGCACCCATTATATCATCTATCGAATGGTTAATCTTTATAGAATAGATAAAAGCAGATCGAAAAATCCTTTCGATATGCTCCCGCAATTTGAAAATATACAAATTATCTTTTGAACTGTACGCTCTAATTCCTTCAAATATTGAAGTTCCATAATGTAATGCGTGGGTTGTAATTGGAATTTGAGCTTTTTCCCATTCTACAAATTCTCCGTCAAACCATATGTATTGAGCTCCTTTGGTCTTCATTTATCTATGAAACGTGAATTAGAGAATTAATAAAAGTTTTCTTTATTAGATTAAAAAAAACCTTTTTTTGGAAATTTAACTCCAACTATTTTTAGTGTCTCATCTTTTCTATTTACATACTTTTGAATTACATTCCAATTTTCTCTAATTATCTTTGCGACCTGTTTTGGAACTTTGTCTTCCCAACTCTCATCTCTGTTTTTAGAAGGATTTATTTCGTTCCGCGTATCTATATGTTGAGATGTTTTCATGCCTGCCTCTTTATACAAAAGTTCCTTAACAAATGATGCTGAAATAGGAAGTCTTTTTGATTTTATTGGATGGAATCTATATACCTTAAGTGTATATCTTTCAATTACGTCTCCTGTATAAGAGATAAACCTTCTTTCAGAAATAGTGTTAACAACTTGTTCTCTAATCTTCCAAGAATAGGGAGAAAAAAGAGGGGGAATATATCTTATAAACGGCGAATAAAACGTGTAATTAGGAGATACGATAATATTATCATCATCAGGAAAAACTTCTCTTATCATTAACCTTCTTAATTCATAGGAAAATGGAAAACTCTTAGTATTGATCTCTTTACCGTCAAGTAAAAATCTAACTGGAAAAATATATACTACGTACTTTTTTTTTAGGTTATTTATTATTTCTTCATGAGCCTTTGTAAACGGATTGAGATGAGCAAGGTAAAGCGCTGCAATTTTTTCCATCTATATAAAAATTATAACACCAATTATGGGTATAAAGACTAATCTAAAATAACAAAAATTGATGTTAGTTTTGCTTTTATAACTAACTAATTATTTTTTGTTTAGGCCCGTTTTATTTCTATTTCTATTGTGGAAACGTTTCTAGTTCTTCCCTCTTCAGACTGTACCGTTTCTGAGCCTATTTTTACATCTCCTATAGCATAACCTGCATTTTCCATTCTTTTTAGTATTATCTGAGAGACATCTACTGCTCTTCCAATACTTAACCCTCGAGCTTTAATAGTTACCGTCGGTTGGTTTGCAAGTTGTATTAATGTAGACGTAACATATGCCATTAATGGTTTTTTGCCGATATATATTGCATCTCTTAATTGAACTTGATTTTGGTGTTGGTTTTGGTTTTGCTGAACCTCAGTACTCTTTTCCTGTGTTTCCTCTGACATAACAAGTGTATCCTCGAAAGGATAATTTAAATCTAAAAGTTAAATGTATATATTTCAAATAAGAGTCATTTTTATTTTGAATAATAGATTAAGGATTTTATTAATAAAATCGTAATAATTTTTTCTACATTATCATAATACTATTATTTTAATCTATGCTACCGTATTATATCTCTGTCTTGTCAAGAATTAATGAACTAATAATTCCATATTTTTTAAATTATGAATTATGATTACAATTATTTTAAAGCAATATATTTCAAATAATAAAGACTCATGTTATTCTAACCATGATCAATTTTCTTTCAAGTGGGTAAATCTTTCCATAGTTAATTGTGCTTTGAATGGCTTTAGAAAATGCTTAAAGGTAGTAGTACAATCCTGAATAATAATAGCACTTTATGAGATTAATCAACTAGATTGATAGATAATATATCAGTCGAATGTTTTTAATATCGATTAGAAATTAATTTACAAAATTATGAGCGTCATATATTTTTAAGATAAGTGAATATATTAACTAGTCAATGAGTTTTAACTTCTTTATTAGTAGTTTGGTCATAGTTAATTTATTCTTAAATTTTTTAGTCTATTACCGTTTTCTTCTCGTTTATAATATTATGAAAAGTTGTCAGTATATAAATAGATGAATTTAATATGATTCTAAGGGATTAATACTGTTATAATCCGAATTGTTTGGTAATATTTAATTTTAAATGATATCATTAATTTTAGACTATCTTGATTAAAATAGTCTTAATTTATAAAATATAATAATGTTAGTAAGAATAACAGATAGAAATAAAAATAGAGGAAATTTCTTTCATATTAACTTGCAATCTGATTCTAGAATGTTGAAATTATATCATAAAAATACCACGAGAGTTTTAGTTTATTCGCTGATAATATCACTCTCGTATATTGTCTTTTCAGATTTGAATGATTTAATGCAAACGAACGACGATTACTTCATGAGTACATCTAATAATCATATTGGTATGTTCAAGGAGATATGGGCTGAGGATATAAACGGAACAGAGAGTGATGATAATATTACTGGTACAAATAACCAAGATATGATCAAAGGTTTAGGGGGAAACGATACTCTCTCTGGACTGGAAGCAGGAGATGACATAAGCGGTGGAGATGGAAATGATATGATTTTTGGCGGTGAAGGGAGAGACTTTTTGAGAGGAAAGAGTGGAAATGATCAAATAGATGGTGGAGGAGGAAACGATCGACTGTTTGGCTATAGCGGTAATGATGTGTTAATAGGAGGTCCAGGAAATGATGTCTTTATAGGAGGTCCAGGTTCAGACAAGTTCCTTTGTGGTACTGGAAAAGATACAGTATCTGATTTTAATCAAACAGATGGAGATGTGATCCCAAATAATGACTGTGAAACAATTAACGAGGCAAGTGATCAACAAACAGATGCTACTGAATTTGAACAAGATCAACAACAAGAAATATTTGATTCTCAAAGCCAGGAACTAGGTCAAGTTACTGACCAAACTAGTACATCTTCCAACGATAATATCGTAAAAGATAACGGTGCAGATAACGGTGCAGATAACGGTGCAGATAACGGTGCAGATAACGGTGCAGATAACGGTGCAGATAACGGTGCAGATAACGGTGCTAATAAAAACGATCCTGTTTCCAATATATTTAAATTCTTCAACTAATATTTAGATACATTCCATAATTAATTTTTAACTTGTTTAAAAAATAAATAACTATGAAAAATTTTTATTATTTACTTCGATTAAGAACTTAATTCTAAAGATAAAAATTTATTAGTGTTAAAAGAAATGAACACAAATTCTAAGAAATAAGAATATTTATATTTGAATCGAAATCCTGTTGTCTGATACTTTTAAAATACAAATAGCAAATATTTTACTAAATTAAATTAATTTATTAGATAATTAAAATAATGTTTCTTTCCTCTAAGATAATGGGAAAAGTATTCCGTATTCAAATATTGTAAAATACGAATATCTATTATAAAATAAACAAAATTAATGAATGAATAATCCTTACCTTTTTCAAATTTTAGACCACCTATAATCATTTTCATAATTCTTGATTATATTTTATATCAAATGTTTCCATAAATGAGTTTAAATACAGGAACTTTTCTACAATATAACTCATTTATCTATATTTGAATATTGAAATTTATAGAAAGGATTATCTACCCTGGTAAACAATGGGGTCGGCCGGATTTGAACCGGCGATCTCCAGCGCCCGAGGCTGGAATCTTGCCAAGCTAGACCACAACCCCTAACCAAAATTATATTTAGTTAATATTTATTTGTCGCGGTGTTAGATAAAAAACTGAATATTTTAAAAATTAGCATATAAAATTAAATTCATGATTAATGAATTTATAAAATTGACTTTTCTATATGGTTTCGATAATTATCTAGTATTTAATTCTAGAATATATCTCTTCAATATTCCATTGATTACGAACACTATTATTTCTAAATTTTTCTATATCTTCCTTCTTCAAAACCAATCCATCTTTTATTAAATCTTGAACTAGCATTGCTGCCATGGGTAAAGCTCCTGTCGCTCCGGGAGAGTTATAGTTGAGAATATTCAAAGAGAAGGAATCTTTTAATAAAAATGTCTCAGGAATAATTTTACCATGATTATTTATAATTATAGATCTGATTCCTGAAAATCCTCTTTTTGTAAATTTATTAGGATCTAATACTGGGAGAAATTTTTTAACCCTATTTATCATAGATTTCTTTGAGAATGAGCTATTTATTTCTGTAGAAACTAAGGATAGGAATTCTTGATCTAAAAAAAGTGACCAAAAACCATGTCTCAATATTAGTTTTTTTAATTTTGGCATGATTTCTCTAAAATTATTTTTTAAATTGTAAGCATACGCGCCAAATACAGGTACTGCGTTAGGACCAACTTCACAATGCCCATCTACTTTTATGATCCAATGTGGGTCAAGGAAGGGGTATTTTTTTTGTTTTGGTACAGAATAGATACTATGAGAGGTAAGTGATTCATATTCCTTGGGTGAAATCCAGTATTCTCCCCTGAAATAAAGATTGATCAGATCTCTTCCAATCCCAAGAGAATTTGCGATTTCTAAGGAATTTCCTCCAGATGAGTTTATTAAATAATCAGTCTCTATTTTTCCTTCTCCATGATTATCAATCTGTAGTATTATAGAATTTTGATTATTCGATATGATTCTTTTGACTTTGTGAGAAAACATAATTTGTCCACCAAGATGTAAATAATCTTGCTTTAATGCTTTTGTTAATAATGAATAATTAACACTCGCATCTTTTCTACAATAAATGGATGCTTTGCAATTAACATTTGGCTCAATTTGATGTGTCTGATTATAATCTAGAAATACAATATCTTCTTCAGCCAATCCATTATTTATACCCCAATCTATATATTTTTTTAGTGTATCTATCTGATAATCTTCTGTTGCAACCTCTATAACCCCATCATTTTTAAATTGAATTCCTTTTAATTTAGAATATTTTTCCCACATTTCATAACCTATTAGTGCTATTCTTGCAAAAAGTTTTTTTTCCTTAGGGTCATATAAAAATGGGGCATGAACCTTTCCAGTATTTCTAGAACTTGTATGATGAGCTACATCTCTCTCCTGTTCGATAATAACTACACTAGCTTTGCTGTTTAAAACCAAAAAATATCCTATGGATACTCCTAATATTCCTCCTCCTATTATTGCAATATTGTATTTTCTTCCTTCCACTTCTTCACTTTGATATTAAGGCAAATAGATCTAATATGATTTTTTTTATTAGAAATTTAAATTTATCAAGTGATAATACACTTGAAAACGTTAATAAATACATATTCTTTCCATTTTGTAATATCCATTAAACTAATTTATTGATTCTATATTTCTACTTTTTAACATAAAATAATCACTTTAGTTTATCTTGTAATGTTGCTTAAATAACGTAATATACACAAGGTATTAATCTTCTCTCACACCATAAAATAAACCTAACTTAGTATATTCTCTAAAATACACAAAAAAATATTTCGGTATTCTTTTAAAATAGGATAATACATATGAAAATTTATTTACTCTTTAACTGAGATAAAAATATTTCTAGATATTTAGCATGACATTTTCAATAGTTTTGAGTTTTTATAGATGTTCATTAGCTTTGCTATTTTTAATACCAAAAATAAAGCTATTTTATAACAAAATTATGTTATATTTTGATATATATAAAACCTCTAAATGAAAATCCATATTATAAATATATTTCTAATTATGGTTACGTGAATTTCACTTATTCATTTCTAATATCCACCTGTAATATCTGTCCAACTTGCGGATTTCCAATCATCTCGTATCTTCTTTTTGGCATCGTTATCTGAATAATTGTTTTAGGATATGTTTTTATGACCGTTTGAGGTTGTGCTTTCAATATTGCCTCCAGCAACGGTTTTATTTGTTGTTTTACCTCATTGTCTGTAATAGTCCTTTCTACTGCCTCCAATATCATCTGTTGTTGTGAAACAGGTTCTAATTCAATGTCTTCTGTGAGAGATAAGGTAACATTTGACCCAGTATCGACTAGTTGTTTTATAACATATTTAGTTGATGTTGGAAAATTTTCCAAATTAATTTTATAGATTTAAAGATAAATATTAAGCTATTACTTGTTATTTTCTGGAAAATGAATGATCTATCTAATTCATAAAGATAATGCACACAAAAGAAATTATTGAAAAGTTTAAACTGAATACATTATTCCGCCAGATACGATTGGAATTTGGTCAACCTTAGCTACTTCCTTTATCTTGGCAATTATCGCGTTAAACCACAAACTGTCAATTCCCTGGCTCCATATTGTTATCTTTTTATAATTTCTCTTAACCCCATCATGAAAATAGCCAGAACAGTCTTCAGCTGTTATATTGCAATATTTTTGACCCACTTCTTCTATTACATCAGATGCTTCTTCAGGAAGATATAAAATTGTGAGTGTAGGAAATGGAATAGTACTAGAAGTCTCTGCAGAGCTGCTGTTATTAGTTTCGTTCATTTTTAATAAAGTAAAGAATTCCTGTAATAAGTAAATTTCGTTTGTATCATATCAAATTTGCCTGTTATCGCCATGTAAAGAACTGATGGTGAATTATTATGATTCAACACCCTAATATAGATGAAATTATCTTGTTAAAATTCTCCCTATTTTGGGCTTTCTTATATTTTTTTAAATGCTCTAAGATCTCATACCTTGCGGTGCTTAAAGCTAATATATCTCTCACTTTTTCTGCTATTATTCCGTTAAAAATTAAGGATTGGGTTATTGAAGTTACGTTAGTAGTTTTTCTATTAACAGAAGAACTTTCAAAATCTAATATAGAGGCTTTATTTTCTGATATTAATACATGATTATCAATCCGGGTTAACTCTCCATGATCTAAATACATGTTATCTAAAAGATAACATTGTTCCATGATATCTTTTAACACTTGTCTTGTCAGTTTCCTATTTTTAAAACTATGAACCGAAACCTTATTTTCCAACCAGCTTAATATTTTTTGCCCTTCAATTAACTCCATTAATATAAGATTTTTTTTGCTATCAATTAATCTTGGACCGATATTTAATGAATTAGCCATGATCATGAATTTAGCTTCATTATTTAAGTTCTTTCTATTGGAATCTATTCTTCTAATCTTTAATGCAAGGTTATTACCATTCTTGGTATTAACTTTTACAACTACCCCTGAATGACCTTTTCCAAGTATATTTAAATTAAAAATCTTCGTAGGACCTGTTAGGATTATTTCTTCTACTCCTAAACTTACCAATTCATTAATCCTTTCGTAATATTGGCTTTCATTAAATTTAGGATAAGAGATTATATTTTGTAACAATGGAGAATTTATATCATTCTTCAAATATCATCGCATTCTTGAATATAAAATCGTAAACTAATTCGTTATAAATTGGCATATTCTGTAATTTTCTACTATTTAAGAAAAATAATTTAAATCCATTTTTTATATCATCTCTTAATCCCTTTGGAATTCCGATATCTTTATTATTTTTTATAGCATCATTCAAAAAATCTAAAATTTTTGTATTCTTTCTGAGCTTTAAAGAACATACCCTCATTTCATTATTTGTCCATGTAAATAGAGAGTTATTTTTATTTTTAAATAAAAAATTAATAACTTCATTTCTCATAAAGACATCAGGACCAACATTTATCATATATGGTGATAAATTTTTAGCTCCTACTAAGCACATAATAATTGCAATATTATCCTCTTCTTTTAAGTAACATTTACTCTTTATGATATTGAAATTAAGATTATTTGATTGTTTTTCTATAGACTTTGCAAATTTCTTTAATTGTCCTGAAATTACATCTGGACTCCTATTGCTGAAAGAAAATTTGATGATTAGCAAATTAGAGATAGTCTCACTAGAAATAACCTTTTTTTTATAGGATTTTCTAGATATATTTTTGTTGAAAGAATTAAAAAATTCTAAACTTGGTCTTTTTAGAAATGCCCTTGAACCCATAATAAAAGTCGATAAACTTTCAGATGAAATCGCTGCTCCTAGATTTCGTTTATTATCTATAGGATCAATTATGACCACTGGGGTATGAAATTGAATCTCTTCTTTAATGTCGTTTTCATGAATGGATATGACAGATTCTATTTTCTCTAAATTAGAAATATTTATCAATACATTTTTGAAGGTATTGTATTTTAAAACCAAGACTTCAGATACATAACCACTAAAACCAGAAGTAAATAATTCAGCTCCATAAATTCCAAGAGTTTTTAAAAACCTTTTTAAAATTCTTACCTGATCCTTTTGGTCCATTGACAAATTGTTAATCATGTAATCTGTATGATATTGTGATCTGTCAGCAGCACTTTTCCATTCTCCTTTCTCTACTGCATAGCAGGGAACTACATTAATTTTAACAATATCTTCTTTTTTATGTCCCTTTACAAACCCTTCAACATAAGGGTGCTCTGAAAATCTTGTTCTTGGATTATATCTAGCTAGCGATTTAAAACCAATATCCATAGCTATCCCTTCGAAGCGGTTTTCGTTAACTTTTTTATCAATTAATAAGAAGATATCAATATCTGTATCATTTTTGAGATTTGTTCCTTTTGCAAGTGAACCACCAGATCTTATCTCTATTACCTCAGGTACTAAATTTTTCTTTATTTCGTCAATTACCATTTTTTCAATATTTTTTAGTTTCTTTGATTCAGTTTTATCTGGTTGTGATATTTTCAAAGCATTTTCAATAATATTATCAATATCTGTGTGTATTCTTTGAGGAATTTCATAGCTTTCATCCCTACCACGTGAATATTTATTCTTGGAGTTGATATTATTTTTTTTCATCTAAATTAGACTCCAATAATTATTCATTTAGTGCGTTAACGGTTAATAGATTTGAATAAATTGGACCATCAGGTGTTAAATCACTACTCTTAATGAATAATTTATCAATTATATCATGTTCAAATACTTGACCATTAAAATTGTTACAAATTTCAACAATGTTTGGTATTCTTCTCTTTACTCTAAAGATAGTCAAGTGAGGAACAAACCTGTTATCTGTTTTTATACCAATTTGCTTTAATTTTTGGTAAATCATACCGTGTATCTGCTTTAGAAATTCAGATCCTTGGTTATCTATCCCTACCCAGATCACTTTAACAAAATTTGTTGAAGGAAATACACCTATACTATTATACGAAATAGGTATTTTGCTAAATCTAATTTCAGAAATTACCCTTTTAACATTTTCCAACTGAGATTCTGTAATTTCTCCAAGAAATGATAATGTAAAATGCATATTATTAGGACTAACAATGTTTAGATTATTTTTATTTTCAGTAACTTTGTCTACGATCTCTTGCTGTACTGCTCTTAATTTATCCCTTATGTTACAATCTACAGCAATAAATACTCTCATTATGAATAGTGCAAAGGTTAAAAACATATAATATATCTTTTTAGCCGTAATACGACAATTGAGCTAATACAAAGTATATAAAGTAAATTTAAAGACTATATAAGATGTCATAACTATGAGTTCAAAGGTAATTAGTTATCTTTTTCCAGCATGATTCTATCAAAAATATCGTCTATCCGTTCGATTGACTCGAAATCAATATCCTTATAATCATTTTTTAAAAGATTTCTTAAAGTATTTTGTGTAAAATTCTTCATTTCGACATCCTCTTCCACTGTTTTATCATATTTTTTTTTCTTTATTTTATTCTCTCTATTTTGTTTATTTTTATTATTGGTTATAGGTTCTATAGTTTCCAATGCATCTCCCACATCATGGATTAAAGATATATGAATTGAGGTTTGTTCTATTATCTTTTTAGAATTTTCAAGTATTACAATATCTCTTCTTATTTTATTGAGTTCATCGAATAATTGTCTAGCTTCTTTATGTCGACCAATTTTAATAAGATTTATAATTCTTGATAAAGTATCAGTTTCTTTTTCTTTCAACAATGGGTAGGCTTTATTTATTTTCGACATTCTTTCAGGAAAATCGTTAATGGAAAATACATGGTTTTTTTTTGAATCCAGTAAGTTTTCATCCTTTTCTTTATTATTGTTTGTTTTTTTCCCATGGACTTTCCTGAAAAACCTCCACATATCAAACCAGTTCGATTACAATTTAAGAATATCTGTGTTTGTTTATGTAAATTAATAGATTAATTTTGTTGACAATGAATTAATTCTTCAGGAAACCACATTATAATCCGGAATTTAACGGGAAATTATAACCTTATGAATAAAATGGTTCAGATCTTACTGTATTTCGTTTGTAGATCGTATTCTATATTATGTATATTTTTTATGAATATCTATGATGAAATTCAAGGATAAATAACCTAGTTACAAATTATAAATTATTTTGAAATTATTAAATTTAAGTATATACAACAACTTTGAAAAGAAGTATTTGTATCTAATAAACAGATGGTTAAAGAGTCTAGGAATAAACCTAAATTAAACAAATTATTCTAATCATTTTATAATTTTCTTTTCTTGTGAATGTTTGAATTTTATGAGAAAATACAATTTATTTGCGTAAATAGAATTTTTAAATTTCGTTTAAGAAACAAAGTATCAGTTTTATCTGTAAACTTAAAATAATTGTAATAATCTTTGACTTTATTATGTGGAAAGTAATGATGCCTAGAAAGATAGTGTTTGGACAAAATGCAGCACAAGAATTCGAATATCCAAAAAATTCTCTTATTATAACTACCACCGCTCCCGAAATATATGAAAAATGGACAGAGTATATGGGGATTAAAGATTACCAGATTTATGATAAAGTAACACCCGATCCTTCTATTGAAACAGTTGAAAAGATAAAAAGTGAATTTGAAGGAAAGGATATCTCAACTTACATTGGGCTAGGTGGAGGCAGCTCTATGGATGTATGTAAATATCTGAGTAAATTAACCAAGGTACCTAAGATTTTAATTCCTACTACTTTTGGAACAGGTGCAGAAATGACTACATATGCAGTAATAAGTTTTGAACACAAGAAAAAATTGTTACAAGATGAAGCTTTCCTAGCCGATACTGCAATAGTAGATCCATACTTTTTGCCAGGAACACCATTTAACATAATGAGAAATTCTGCTTGTGATGCAGCTGCCCAGGCATCAGAAGGTTATGACAGCAAAATAGGAAATCCCTTTACCAGATTTTTCTGTAAAGAAGCTTTTGATATACTAGAAGATGCAATAATAAATGATAAACCAGATCTTCTTCCCTACGGTGCTATGTTATCTGGAATCGGTTTTGGAAATTCTTCCACTACTTTGGGACACGCTCTATCCTATGTATTTTCTAATGAAGGAGTTCCCCATGGCTACTCCCTCTCATCTTGTACAACAATAGCACATAAATTCAATAATTCTATTTTCTATGAAAGGTTTAAGAAGATTTGTCAGAAATTAAAGTTTGAACCACTTTCATTAAAACAACCACTTGATGAGGCAGCGGATGTGATAATGCCTGATAGAGGTCATCTCGATAATAACCCTATTGATGTAACGAAGGAAGATATTATAAAATGTCTAGATGAGATAGTAAACCAAAATCCTTTGTCGTAGTTTTTCTCATTTTCTCTTTTTTTATTTTTGAAATTATTTTTATGATACATAATTAAAAGGCAGTTTAAGAAACCTTTAAATCTATAATACTGATTATCAAGTAAAGAAGGAATTATTATGACTACAACTATAAACAAGTCATTAACGATAAACTCTCCAGTTAGTGAAGTTTTTACTTATTTTGCACGCCCTGAACATATGGCCGACCAGTTTCCAGAAAACATGGGCTTGAATATTATTCCACTCGAAGTAAAAAATGGATTCGGTGTTGGAACTATTTTTAGAATCAGTGGTGACTTTGATGGAAAGAAACTAGAATGGGATTGTGAGACAATTGATTATATCCCACATAGAAAGATTATAGCAAAGATGATAGAAGGTCCATTCAAAAAATGGCAAATCCAAGTAGATTTTGAAGAGGTTGATGAAAAGACTACAAAGACAGGTATAAGAGTTGATTATGATATGCCTATGGGTCCTTTAGGAGGATTTATCGACAAAATGAAGCTAAAGAAAATTGCAGAAAGAGGAATTGAGAATGGATTGTATAGAGTTAAAGCATTGTTAGAGGGAACAGGATCTATTCCAGTTTACATAACTTTAGATGCATATCGCAAAATCCTGAAAGAGAAAGAGAGATTGAACTGTTCTGTTTCAGATACGATTATAAGTTTGTTTAAGAATCAAAAACAAGAAGCTGTAAACCCACCAACACTTTAGGATATATTTTATCTTTTTTCTTGTTAAACTTTTCCTAACACTTATTCTAAGAAAAAACAATGTTGATATATTCTAAAATAATCTTGAAGAAATATCGATAAGTCTATCACTTTTGGAGTGACTCTGAGCAACTCTGTAACTCAACTAGTAAAAATAATTTCTAGAATTATTAAGCGATTAAGCGGTATAATTTTTATATATTAACCGAATAAATAAATTCTGTGATAAACAATGTATCACTGTTTCAAATGCGGAAAGAATTTTCCAAGAAATTGGAATGGGAAAAGACATTTTGAAACTATTCATAATAAAGATAACAAATTAAAATCTAATTATCCTAATAGATCTGATAGGGATATCAATTCAGTTAAAAACCAACTTGAAAAAAATCTCTCTAATAAAGTAAACACTGTAGGAGAAAATGCTTCAGATTTTAGCCAAGGATATCTAATAGTTAATAAAAAAATAAATCCTTACCACCAAAATGAGGTTCCACCAGTTATTAATACTATCTCATCAGAGTCTAATAGCCAATCTGTTATAGAATCTTCTAAAAAAAATTATGAGAATTATCTTAAAGAGAGAGAAAAAGTTAGTTTACCTCTTCTATTACTACGAATCAATCAAAGATTATCGTTTATGAGTCTTTATCCAGTAAGAAATCCTTATTTAATGTCTCTCTATATGAAAGAAGCGAGAAGGAAATGTATTGCGGAAAAAAGTACAGAATTGTTAGATAATGTATTAAAAAAAAGTGGATTGTATAATGAATTTCAAAAACGATTTTCATTTTCTGAATAACTTCTTATTCATTGGTAATCAACCTTTAAAAAATTTTAATGAAAAAGAATTTATTCTATCTTTCTTATTTTTGATTACATTGGGTTCGTAGCTCAGCCAGGTAGAGCGTCTGGCTCTTAACCAGTCTAGGTAGGGTTAAAATGTCGTGGGTCCGAATCCCACCGAACCCGATAATATGCAGTCTTCAATTAAAATGTATAAAACAACCTCTTTATGTGTAATTAGCGATATCTATAAAAGAGTATAAACTATAGAATTATTAATTTTTAATATAAAAAAGCAAAAAAAGAAGTATAGATAGTTTTTACGGTTATTGTACTTCATCCATTGTATCTATTACATCATCTGATTGTACCTATAAATACAGAACCAAATGGATTACTTATTTCAATTATAGAGATATTGTCATCTCCTTGATTAGCCACCTACATAGTTGTAACATGAGTTGCTATACCAGCTGGTGCATCTAAATCTCCTGTGCCAAATTCTCCTACACGTACAGGTACACTAGGATCACTTATATCATATATTTCTACAGTACTATCACCAAAATTAGCCACATACAGCGTTGTACCTTGAGTTGCTACACCAATTGGTCCATTTAAATCTCCTGCACCAAATTCACCTACACGTACAGGTAAACTCGGATCGCTGATATCATATATTTCTACATTATCATTCACTTGAGTCACATACAGAGTGGTACCTTGAGCTTCTATACCAAATGGACGAGATAAATCTCCTGTGCCAAATTCTCCTACACGTACAGGTACACTAGGATCACTTATATCATATATTTCTACAGTACTATCACCAAAATTAGCCACATACAGAGTTGTACCTTGAGCTGCTCTACCGCTTGGTGCATCTAAATCTCCTGCGCCAAATTCTCCTACACGTACAGGTACACTAGGATCACTTATATCATATATTTCTACAGTATTATCATCTTGATTAGTCACATACAGAGTTGTACCTTGAGCTGTTATACCAACTGGTGCATCTAGATTTCCTGCATTAAATTCACCTTCACGTACAGGTAAACTCGGATCACTTATATCATATATTTCTCCAGTATTATCACCAAAATTAGTTACATACAGAGTTATAATTTGAGAAGGTGGAAGAGGTTCTTCATCTTCTACTATCTGATCATTAAGATTAGCATTTATACAGACATTTAACAAGTTATTGTCCAGATTCAAGCCACTATGCTGTCCATTATTGTTGTCGTTGTTGCTCATTGCATTTGCTGTATGATCATTATTTTCAGTATTAGGTCCTTGTATCTGTGATCCGGATATGGCATTAGGATCTGTTAGTAGTTTGTTAACATCTACACCATTGACATTGGTATTGCTATTTACACAGTTTATTTTCTGGATGTTTACATTTTTTGTTTTTTCATTGTGATCTTTAGCGTACGGATAAGCTCCATATTCCATCAAGTATGGATCTTGATTATATTGTCGGTCATCATAATAGTAGTCTAATTGAGCAAACAAAGATGGTATTAGAACAACATCTGCTCCTGTTGAAATATTATTACTTGCTGCAACTAAAGTTACTGCTAATAGGGATATTGCTGTTATGATAGATATTGTAGTAGTATCTATTCTTGATGATATTTTACTACTTTTTTTATTAGTAGTCACAGTCAGTATAACCTGTCTAAGGTATATCTGGAGTAAGCTTTATCTTTACCTACTTTTAGGATATAAAGTAATTGTATTATATTTTTAGGAACTAATTACAATTTGATATTTAGAAAGAATTGTATGATAAATATATTATTATATAAAGTAACTAATAATAATTATATATGTTATTATTCATCTATTTTTATGAACTTTATACATAAAATATACAACTATGAACTTTAAAGTGTTCTTTGGTATTATCCATCGATAGTTATAATTATGTATTGGAAAAAAATAAGAAAATTAAAATATATCATTAAAAAAGTTTTAAGATAAGATAAAAGAAGTAAAAATAAGCACAAATTCGACTATTTCAAATTATTAAATTAGACACAATTGTTCTAAGCTTATAAAATTAGAAAAGGTTAGAACCAAAAAAATATAGAAAATCGGAGCTGTTAAGTTTACGAAAGAACTTTAGCTGTGCACGTTCTATTATAACAATATATGCTGTTGAAATTTGAAAGAAACAGAACATCCACATGTATAGTAATGTATTCTTTGTATTTGTACTTTCTTGGTCTCAGTCTACGAAATACGTCTAAAGCACTGGAACTGTTTAAGGATCA
>JBHIVA010000022.1:0-34565 GCA_042138015.1 Nitrososphaeraceae archaeon
CTGATTGAAAGAGTAATGCAGTATTTAAGGATAGGACGGAATGTTTTGATGATTATTATCCATGTATCAAGCAAAAGGATAGGAACAATTGTGATCTACAAAATGTATACAATTGGATGAAATTATTCGTTTATCTATAATGCAAAATTCAGAAATATTATTGTATTCAATATTGGAGGTGAAATAGTCTTAAGTTAACAGGATCTAATTTGTATTGATTTTTTTTATACAAATATATGTCACGATCTATAAATCTACAGACTCATTATTAGATATATTTATTATTAACTATTTAATTAGATAGCTTGACACAAGAGTATGTCTATGAATGTTAATGAAAAAATAAATCCATTTGAAGTAGCGTTAAAGCAATTAGAAGAAGCTGCTAATATACTGAATTTAGATAAGGGAATGTTTGATATTTTGGCAAATCCTAAAAGAGTATTAACTGTATCTCTTCCAGTCAAAATGGATGACGGGTCTATCAAAGTGTTTACAGGATTTCGATCCCAACATAATAATTCACGAGGGCCTTTCAAAGGTGGAATTCGATACCATCCAGATGTTACAATAGAAGAGGTCAAGGCCTTATCTATGTGGATGACATGGAAATGTGCAATAGCTGATATTCCTTATGGTGGTGGTAAAGGAGGGATAATTTGTAATCCAAAATCGATGTCAGATAATGAGATTGAAAGACTGACTAGAAGATTTGCATATATGATTGCTGATATAATAGGTCCTCTGACAGATATTCCGGCACCTGATGTATATACCGGGGGAAAAGAAATGGCTTGGATAATGGATACATATTCTGCCCTAAAAGGCAATTATGGACAGCCAGAAGTAATAACTGGAAAACCTATATCTATCGGTGGTTCTTTAGGCAGAAATGAGGCCACAGGAAGGGGACTAGCCTTTACTGTTAAAGAAGCCGCTAAGAAACTAAATATAAATATGAATGAAGCTACAATCGTTGTTCAAGGTTTTGGTAATGCAGGTCAATTTGCTTCAAAATTAGTGGAAGAACAGGGAGCTAAAATGATAGCTGTATCTGATTCCCAAGGAGCTATTGTTAACAATAATGGTATTAATGTAGATTCTTTGATAAAGTATAAAAAAGATACAGGATCTATTGTGAACTTTGAAGGATCAAGATCTATATCAAATGAAGAACTTCTAGAAACAGAATGCACTATATTAATCCCAGCTGCATTAGAAAATCAGATTACTAAGAGAAATGCTTCAAAAATTAGAGGAAAGATAGTAGCAGAAGCGGCAAATGGTCCTACCACTCCTGAAGCAGATGAAATACTTTACAATAACAAGGTTTTGATAATACCAGATATTCTCGCAAACGGTGGTGGAGTAACTGTATCTTACTTTGAATGGTTACAAAATTTGAGAAGAGATTATTGGACTGAGGAGGAGGTAAATAACAGACTAGAAAGAAACATAACTAAATCATTTCACGACGTTTATGAAACTCATGATAAACATAATGTAGATATGAGAAAAGCTGCTACTTTACTTGCCATAGATAGAGTAGTGGAAGCAACAAAAACTAGAGGAATTTGGCCATAAATATAAAAATATAATAATATATTTTGGCCAATATTTTTTTATTTGTCCATTCACTACAATAACTTTTACTTAATTTTATTATATTAACATAATACCGAAGACGTGCTATATAAAAATAATGGACTTATTCTGTTGAGAATGAGTGTCCACATGAACAGCTTTTTGTAACATTAGGATTATTGATCTTGAATCCAGATCCCATAAGACTATCTATATAGTCTATATTTGCTCCATTTAAATATCTTTTACTATAGTTATCAATTAAAATTTTTACTCCGTTTTGTTCTATCATATAATCATCTTCTTCTGAATTCTCTTCAAAGCCCATTCCATACGATAATCCTGAACAGCCTCCTCCAGTTACATATACTCGTAAGAAAAGACTATCTTTCCCTTCCTGCTTCATAAATTCGGCAACTTTTTCTGCGGCTTTTGGTGTAACTGTTATTGTTTGCGCTTGCTGAACATTTTCCATAATATATAAAATATTCTTTTAAATCAATATAAGTTTTGCGTGGCGTGTAAAAAAATTAATGGTTATTGGTTAGTTTTGACCATTGTGCTAAACTTCCTGCAGCTGTTACCCACGAAATTACCGAATGATATACTGGTACGTTGTTATTTTCTATACGTCGTGAAATATCTTGAGTAAATGGACCACCCAGCGCTCCTATCAAAATTGGTTTTTTCTTCTGATTATGGAATTCAGATAAAATATCTACTATTTCTTCTTCTAAAGGATCATCTTGGAAGACAAACCAAGGCATGATTATATCTATTTCCGGATCATCTAAAAATGTCTGAATAGCATATCTATAATCATCTGCATTTGCTGATCCAGTTACATCCAATGGATTACCTATAACATAGGTTGAAGGATAATGCTCATAAAATTTTTTTTTGCTTTCTTCGCTTAATTCTGCTATTTTCAATCCTAATCTCTCAAAATGATCTATTGCTGCTATTATCGGTCCAGCCCCATTAGTTACCATTGCCACCTTATTTCCTTTTGGAATAGGTTGCATAGTTAAAGCTTTTAACGAACCTGTTAATTCTTCATAACTATCCACAGAAATAATTCCTGATTGATTGAACGCACCCTTTACTACTGAATATGAACCTCCTAATGATCCGGTATGAGATGCAGCTTGTTTAGCACCTCTTTGTGATCTGCCATTTTTAAATACCACTATGGGTTTTTTCTTATCTTTTACTACCCTTCTCGCAGTGTTCATAAACTTCCTTCCATCTCCAAGTCCCTCCACATATAATCCAATAACAGAAGTATCAGGATCTTCAGCCAAATACCATATCATATCAGCCTCGTCTACGTCTGAACGATTACCATATGAAATCATTTTACTCATTCCAAATGAATCTGAAGTTTCCATAAAGGCAATTCCAATAGTCCCGCTTTGTGATAGGAATGCTACATCACCATTCTTTGGTCTCACCATTCGTTCGTGACCTTGAAAGGCACAATCCAGTCTATTTTCACCATTAAACATACCTATACAATTTGGTCCTATTATCCGAACCTTTAATTTTGAAGATAAATCTTTGATTCTTTGTTCTATGTCTGCTCTCTCACCTCCAAGTTCTTTTCCACCTCCAGAAATTATGACCATGTTATGGATACCTTTTTTTCCACATGTTTCTAGTATATCAGGAACAAATTTTAGATCGACAGTAACTATTACTAAGTCAACTTGTTCAGTAATACCGTCTAAATTTTTATAAGCTTTTAATCCAAGTATTTCATCATATCCTTTCGCATTCACAGGAAAAATTGTACCTTTATAATCATATTTTGATAAGCTTTTAAGAACAGAATTACCTATCTTACCTTCTTCTGGAGATGCTCCAATTAAAGCTATAGATTTAGCATTAAAGAAATTATCCATATAGCTTGAATCTGGAACAGATTGAGAAATAGGATCTTTTAAATTTGCGTTTAAAAGAATCTTGGCATCTACTACATAGTAATTCTGTGGATATACAATAATGGGATTGAAATCTACACTATCGATGTATTTTGCCATATTTGTTCCTAGGTTACCAATTTTTACAATAGCATCACATAAAATATCGAGATTAACAGGTTCTGAACCCCTAAATCCTTTTAAAATTTTATTTCCTTTTAATTCATCGATCATTTCCATGGCATCTTCTTTTGTTATTGGAAGCACTCTGAAAGATATATCTTTGAATAACTCAGTATAAATTCCCCCTATTCCTAGCATTATTACAGGTCCAAATTGAGGGTCATTTTGTAAACCTACTATTAACTCTATTCCCTTAGGAACCATCCTTTCAAGTAATACTCCTTTAACGTCATATTCTTTTGAAAGACGATTATACATATCTAGAAACGATTCTCTCGCCTCTTCTTCATTTTTTATACCAATCTTGACTCCTTGAACGTCGGTTTTGTGCAAGATTTGCTCTGATACTATCTTCGCAACTAGTGGGAATCCAATTTCCTTTGACTTTAATGAAGCTTCAGAATCGCTTGTAACTAAAGAATAAGCTGGAACATTTATACCATATTCAGAGAGTATAATCTTTGCAGATTCTTCAGTTATTATTTTATCTCCTTTCTGAATAGTTTCATCAAAAATTCTTCGTACTTTCTCTTCATCTACCATAGAAATACGAAAAAACTTTCGTATAGTTTCTAATTAACTTTACTTAATAATCAGTATTATTTAGTAAAGATTGACGAAATTCCAATTAAATTTTTTTACCAATCTTTTCCAAATAGCCAATAAGCAAAGTTCTTCTCGATTCCTCAGTCATCAATTCTCTAGTATTTTCTATTAGAATTCTGCAAACATCTAATTTTTTTCTGATACCAGATACAAAGTTATCGTAAACTGCAAATTGATATAAGGCATTGTAAATTTCTTGCATCTGAATAAATAAATTTTCCGCTTGCTTATAGTCTCCAACTCTAACCTTGTCGTAAACCATTCTTTTAATCTCACCAACACTATCTAAAAAACCGAGAAGATAAGATTGACTCGATACCTTCATTTCGTCTAAACTAGGCAGTGGTTGATTTTCTGCTATACCGATGATTATACTTGCTTCCACTAATTCTTGTTCGGAATTAGATAAATATCTAGATAAATCTTGTTTCGCAAAATTTTGTAATGAATAGTATAATTCTTTCGCTTTACCCAATTTTACTTTGCTTGCACCAAGATTGTTCTGATGTATATCTATAATAGCTTGACTGCATAATTTTATTAATTCTCGAGATTCTTTTATTAGATGTTCACGTCTATTTTCTATACTCTTTAATTCTTCATTTATGAGATTTAACGAAGATTCAAGATTTTGAGGTAGCATACTAAGCTTTTATATTTTTATAATATTATCTTTTATCAATGAACAAACTTTTTTAATATAAATTGTGAACCAAGGTTTTAACATGGGAAAAATAAAGGAAATTTAACTTGGGTAATATACGTAGAAGTAGAGGTTATAGTTATGAATATCTTATTGTTAAACGATTGAATACAAGGCAGTGGATAGCAAAAAGACTTGGCGGATCAAGTGTTGGTTTGCCAGATATTGTTGCTGTTAATAATTACAAAGGAATTTTATTAGCTATTGAGGCAAAATCTGGAACTGGGGATGCTTTATATGTTCCAAGTGATCAAATACAGAGATGTTTCTCAATTATAAAGATGTTCAGATATTATAGTAATAAGCATGTTATTCTCGCTTTCAAATTCTTACGTAAAAAAAGGATTAGAAGGAAAAATGCCACTATATATGAGAGTAGGAAGCTCGTTGAATATTATAAGGTTGTAGATATTTTGGGTGGAAAGAAAAAAATTCCTCAAATTAAGTGCAATTACATTGGTGAAACCTTTGTAGTTTCAGAAAACCTTACCAAAAAGATTAAATTCCCAGAATTCAAAATGCCTTTTCAAACAAATATAAGAATTATTAATAATAATGTAGAGATCGATCAGAAAAATGATAATACAGGTTAAAAATTTGATGAGCAAATATAATATTAGAATGAGCAAAAGATTTTCAGAGTTTTCTATCAGTTCTGAACAAATGTACAAGATTGAAGATATAGGTCACAATATCTTTGGTATGAAAAAAGTTTTAATGATGGAAAATGCTGGATATGGTATTGTTGAAATTATCCTAAAAAAATTTAAAAAAAAAATAGAAAATTTAAAAATTACAGTGATTTGTGGAACTGGTAATAACGGTGGCGATGCGATGGTTGCAGCTAGACATTTATCTATTTATTGTAAAAACCCAATAAATGTGATTTTACTAGGAAAATCTAATAAAATAAAAACAGAAGAAGCTTTAATAAATTTCGAGATAATAAATAAAATGACAAAATCAATAAAACTAAAAATTTTCGATGAATTAAGTTTAAAAATCAAAAATGATATAATAAAATCTGATATAATAATCGATGGAATTTTTGGAACTGGTATACAAGGGGATATTAAACAACCCCACTCAATTGCTATTGATTTTATAAACAAGTCTAAAGCTTATACTGTTGCAGTAGATATACCGTCAGGTTTAGACCCTAATACTGGGTATATAAATTCTAATTGTGTTAAAGCAGATAATACTATTACATTTCATCGAATTAAAAATGGACTTTTGAATAACAAAAAGTATACTGGAGAAGTTTTTTTGAAAAAAATAGGTATTCCCAAAGAGGTAGAGGAGAAAATATTTTGATATGACCTGTGTCATAGAACAAATTCAAGTAGGTCAAATGGAAAATTTTACGTATCTTGTAATAGATAAAGAGGAAAAAGAAATAGCAGTTATTGATCCTTCATGGGATTTAGATAAGATATTTGAAATTATCAAGAGAAATTCATACCATGTAAAATATATAATTAATACTCATTCTCATTTTGACCATATCTTAGGAAATGAACAACTAGCTACTCTTACTAATTGCCAAATAATTCAACACGAAAATTCAAAAGATAAACACGATATATCAGTTAAGGATAAAGACATAATTAAAGTTGGAAAGATTAGATTAGAAGTAATATATACTCCGGGCCATTCAAAGGATAGTATTTGTCTAATTATAGACTCAAAAATAATTATTACAGGAGACACACTATTTGTGGGAAATTGTGGCAGAATAGATCTACCAGGAGGAGATATTAATGATATGTATGAAAGTCTATTTGGAAAGATAATGAAGTTAAATGAAGATTTAAAACTTTATCCTGGACATAATTATGGAATTACACCTATTTCAACTATAGGAGAAGAAAAGAAAAATAATTATGTTTTATTTCCAAGGACTAAAGAGGAATTTATTCAATTTATGTCTAGAGAGTAAAAGAGATGGAAAGTCTTTTTGATGATATAATAGTAGTGAATAACAAAATAAATGTCAAAGAACTAAAGATTATTAATCCTATATTCATTTGTGTGATTTCCCATACAGAAACAAGTAGAATACCGGGATTGACAATAGCAGGAGCGAACTTGGATTTAATACAGCAAACTCCTTCTGCCGATGCAGAATTTCTTTATTATGGAAAATGTATATGTTTTAATGGAATACCAGCCACACCTGATGGAAAACCTACTCCTGCACTAATCACTAGGACATCTTTGAATAGTGCTGGAATTCCATTTTTTGTAGTTGATGCCGGTGTAAAAATTAAACCATCAATTCCGTTTTATTCTTTTGATCTAAATTGCGGGAATAATATTATAAGTGATTTAGCCATGATTCTTGAAGATGTAAAGAAGGCATATCAATATGGAAAAATTTTAGGGGAACAATTAACAAAAAATAATGATTTAGTTATTCTTGGTGAAAGTATACCTTCAGGTACAACTACAGCCCTGGGCGTGCTGTTATCTTTAGGAATAGATGCTACTAATAAAACCAGTAGTAGTATGCCAAATAATCCACACCAATTGAAAAATCGGATTATTCAAACGAGTATGGAAAGAAAGAATATCAAATTTGGAGAATTTAAAGACGAACCACTTAAAGCCATTTCATATCTCGGAGATCCTATGATCCCATCTGTAGCAGGGATAGCTACAGGAGTAATTGAAAATGGAGGTAGAGTAATGTTAGCTGGCGGTACACAAATGTGTGCTGTATTAGCATTTTTAAAGTGCCTGAAAAAAGATACAGGAAGAATAATGATTGGTACTACAAAATATATAGTAGATGATTCTCAGGCTGGTTTTGAAGAATTAGTATATTCTATAGATAATGAAATAGGAATTTTAGCTGTTGATTTGCATATGGAAGAATCGAGTAAACAAGGGTTAAAGGCTTTTGCTGAGGGATTCGTAAAAGAGGGTGTAGGTGCAGGAGGAGTATCAATTGCATCAATTATTAAAACAAGAGGTCAGATTAATGGTTTAAAACTTTTGAAAAATATAGAAAAGGAGTATCAATTAAAAATAGGTAAATTCTTATCAGTAGGAATGAAAATTTAGAATTTACTATTTCTTCAAAATTACTTTATAAAATTCATAATCGGAAATCACCTTACGGTTACAGATTTAGCAAGATTTCTTGGATAATCAGGATTGGCGTTATTTTTTAATGCAAGATAATAAGACAATATTTGTAATGGAATAATTTCGATAATTGGATACAGTAAGTTATCTATTTTAGGAAGTTGGATAAAGTAGTCATAGATTTCATTGTTCTGATCAGAGATACCAATGATTGTTGCACCTCTTGATTTCATTTCATAAACGCTATTCAGAGTGTCAGTATATGTATCATCGGATGGATTCAGAACAATTACAACAGTATTGTTTTCAATTAATGCTAATGGACCATGTTTAATTTCTCCTGCAGCTATTCCTTCTGCATGTATATATGCTAATTCTTTGATTTTAAGAGATCCTTCTAATCCTATTGGATAATGTAAAGATTTACCCAATATATAAATATCTTTAGTTTTTTTTATTTCTTCCGCAATTTTTTCTATATGTGGCTCTAATACTAGTACTTTTTTTACAATATTAGTAAAATTGGAGAAGTTGGTATCTAATTTTGTAGAAGATAATCTATTAACAATAGAATAAATTATCGCTAATTGTCCTGTAAAACTCTTCGTTGCAGCTACGCCAATTTCAGGACCACAATTAATCGTTATATAATGATCACTGAATCTTGCTAAGGAAGAAGTAGGAATATTAACAATGGTAAGAATTTTAGCATTTTTTTGTTTTGCAATTTTTACTGCATGTAGAACATCAGCAGTTTCACCACTTTGAGATATAGCGATTAAAACGGAATTTTCATCTAAGAGTCCTGACATGTATTCAAATTCACTAGACATGACTATTTCTGTTCTAATATCAGATAATTTATTTAACAAATATTTCGCTAACATCGCACAGTGATAGCTTGTACCACTACCAGTAATGAAAATATTCTTAGATTTTGATATTATGTCTATAAACTTGTTAATTTGCTCTTCTTTTATTCCAAATGCTCTTTGTATTGAATGCTGCTGTTCATGTATTTCCTTATGAGTGTAATGTGCATATTTACCTTTATCGATATCACCTAATTCCCAGGCTACTTGGGTTACGGCTCTAGATACAGGATTTCCATTAAAATCATATATATGGACATTATTTTCATTTAATATAACTATATCTTGGTTATCAAGAAAGATAGATCGATCAGTATACTCAAGGAAACCCAGAACATCACTAGAAATGAAGTTTCCGTCTTTTCCTAATCCTATAATCAGAGGTTCATCTTGTCTAACTCCTGCAACTAATCCTGATTTAAAAATTACGACAAATGCATAAGAGCCTTTTAACCTCCTGCATGTGTCTATGATAGCTAGTTTTACATCATTATGTTTACTATAATAACTTTCTATTAAATGGGCAATAACCTCACTATCGGTTTCACTTCGAAATCGATGCCCCTTCTTCTGCAATTCTATTTTTAACTGTTTATAATTATCGATTATGCCATTATGAACAACAACGATATTATTCTTACAATCGGTATGTGGATGTGCATTAATCTTGTTTATACTTCCATGAGTAGCCCATCGTGTGTGTCCAATACCTATTTGTCCTGGCATATCATCAAGTTGGAGAGATTTTTCTACTTCAAGAACTTTACCGACGTCTTTGCGAACAAGAATTTTACTGCTCTCTATAGTTGCCATCCCTACACTATCATATCCTCTATATTCCATTCTTTTTAAGCTACCAATTAATACTGAAGCAGCACCAAATCTTCCTGTATATCCTATAATCGAGCACATTTAACTAATCAATTTATGCCAAATTAGTTTAAATAGTATTTTAATAAAAAAATAATACCATTATAAAATTTGTTGTAATTGTATAATATTCATACTCTTAAAATATCTGAAAAAGATTCAAGTACAATTAATACTGGTATAAAATAATTTATAACTCACCAAAAAAAATAGAGAATAGTGAAAAAAAAGACAATTGTTTATGAGTTAAACGGTGCTACTGTTGGTAAGAAAATTCTATTATTTAGTAATTCAAACGATATACGTGTATTATCTAATGAGATTGCGTGGAAAATAATACAATTATTAGCTAAAAAGCCAATGTACCCGGCACAAATTGCTAAAGAACTAAAAATATATGAACAATCGGTGTATTATTATATAAGAAGGCTTGTTAAAGTCGGAGCTATAGAACAAACTGGCTCGAGTCAGATAAGAGGAGGAACTGCAAGGTTATATAGTACAACTAGCTCATCCTTTGGTCTCGAACTTGACACTGAAGAAGATGATAGTGACTTTCATTACATGAGTAAAATCAAAGAAAAAAATATTCCTATATTGCTAAATGATTATTATAAAGAAAATTCATTTGATGGGTTGATTGTAGTAGGTGCACCAGATCCCCATGGACCATATAAATCATCAGCAAGAGATGGACATTATGCTGTCCATCTAAGCTTTTATCTTGGTACATTCTGCGATAAATCTTCGAATTTTATTGTAAAGCTTGATGTGGACGCAAAAGCAGAAAAGGACATAGATAACAAAAACCTAATTTTAGTAGGTGGTCCTGGTACAAATATAGTTACTTCAGAATTTAATAGTTATCTACCAATTAAATTTAATGAGATGAATTATTGGTCTGGATTAACAGATAATTCTGGACGTATCTATAACATGGATAATCATGGTTTAATCGCAAAAATTAAAAATCCCTACAATAAAGATAGGTGGATTATAGTATTAGCAGGAGTAAGATCTATAGGTACGAAAGCTGCAATTATAGCCTTAACAGATAATGGAGAGAGATTGATGAAAGATTCAAAGGACGAATGGGCTATCGTCGTTCAAGGGTTTGATATGAATGCCGATGGAAAAATAGATCATGTTGATTTAGTCTCTTAATTCTCAACTATTCAGGATTTGATTTATTCAATGTGTTGATAAAGTCATTATTCAGGTTAATTTGAGACTCTTCGGTCTTTTTGACAGAATATCCAGGAATATTGATAATTCTTTCTCCTATAGAGACATGACCGTGAACTACTAATTGTCTAGCTTGATGTGGAGATTTTGTTACTGCTTTTTTCATAATAAGGGTTTGAAGTCTTCTTTCCAATATATCCTCAATTTTTAGATTTAATACATCGTCCAAGGTTGCGGACTCTTTTACTAATCCTAGTCTTTGCAGATATGTTAAAAGTTTTGTTTCCTTTTCTTGCCTACCTTCGATAGTTAGTGCTAATAATTCCCTTGCTTGATTTCTAATATCAGCCACTTTAGTCTGGGCTTTCCATAATTCGTTTTTGCTTCTAAGACCATACGATCCAATTAAATATAATTCTGAATTTAACTGATCTGTTGTCCAAATTTGTCTTGGTCTTCTAAAGGTTTTTTTAGATTTCTTCGGATCGCCCATTATTCACCACTTTTCTGAACTTTCTGAGCAGTTTGACTACTTTTGCGAACACCAACTGCGCTTCCCCGTCTACCAGTCGTACGAGTACACTGTCCTCGCACTCTCAACCCAAACATATGCCTGTATCCTCTCCAACTCATTATTGCTTTCTCTCGTTCAATATCATTAGATACAATAAAATCTAAATCAGAAGTAATTAGATGAACATCAGAACCGGTTTCCATGTCTTTTCTTCTATTAAAATAGAAATTAGGTATACCAGATTTATTTGGGTCCTTTAAGGCCATTTCTATATCTCCTAATTCCTTATCAGTTAGAAACCCAACTCTAATATACGGATTAATATTTAATTTTTGAAGCAAAACTTGAGCAAAGTTATATCCAAGTCCCTTCACCTTACTGAGTGCTACGATCACTTTTTTTTCTCCCTCTACATCTTTGCCTGCAATTCGAATGATATATTTATAGTCTGCTGATGCCAATCCTAGAAAATAAATAAAGATCCTAAATAAAAATCATACTAGGTAACTGAAGATTATGAAATAAAAAATAAATAAATAAATAAATATGAAAGTCGATACGTGATTTGTATATATTTCAATAAATATTTTCAATTGTTAAATTATTACATAGAAGAGATGAAATTAGTCATAATGCCATTAAATTTCCTGTCGATTGTATATTGTAGGTTGGTTCAGAATAATGTCATGGTTATAGTACATATAAAATAGAATTATAGTATCATCAAAACCATCTTAAAGAACTAGGATTAGTTCTAGGAAATAATTAGACTTGAGTAATTCTTATTTCTGATCAGACGTTTAATGTCGGAAAATGTTTAAATTTTGTATTTAATAGCAAAAATCTATTGATTTTTGAAGTTGAAAAATTTGTATCTCAGTCATATTCTTCATCACCAGAATATAAGGAAATAATGCCCGGCGTTCCAGAAAAGTACGAGGAAATCCGAACTCTTGAAGATTTGTTACTAATCAACTATAAGCATTCAAGAGTAGATGAGCAAATTAGAGGAAATTTGGTTAGATTTCTTAAACAAGGAGAAAACCCATATCCAGGCATAATAGGATATGACGATGACGTTATACCTGCAATAACTAGGGGAATTTTATCAGGTCATGATTTACTATTTGTAGGACAGATAGGACAGGCAAAAACAAAACTAGCAGAAGTGATATCAAAAAATTTACTTTCCCATATTCCGATTGTAAGAGGATCTTTAACAAATGATATTCCTACTACAATTCCTGAAAGAGACCTTGTTTCT
This sequence comes from Nitrososphaeraceae archaeon, assembly GCA_042138015.1. Lineage (GTDB taxonomy): Archaea > Thermoproteota > Nitrososphaeria > Nitrososphaerales > Nitrososphaeraceae > TH1177. Next base: position 12,797 of record JBHIVA010000022.1, read on the forward strand.
TTGATAGAAGATAAAGAAGTTATGCATTATTCACCAAAATTTACTGTTTCAAAGGAAACCGAAGAAGATATACGTAACAATGGACTAGGTACTAAGATTGATTGGATTAGTGGAAAGGATAGATATAGATATATTTTAGCTACACCTGATATCTCTGTAAAAGATCTATTAGGACAGATTGATGCTATTAAGATTGCGAAAAAAGGAGTAGAAATATACAACATTGAATCGTATTCTCCTGGGCAGCTATTACAAGCTAGACATGGTATTTTATGCATAGATGAATTACCAGTTTTAGATCCTCGAAAACAAGTTGCATTGTTAAGCATTCTCCAGGAAGGAAAATTTACTACAGGTTCTTATCCTGTATTTTTTGAACCAGATTTGAAAATCATAGCTACATCAAATCCAATTGATTATACCCATTCGGGAAAAATAATAGAACCATTATTTGATCGATTACGTAGTCACATAGAAACTCGATATCCAAAAAGAGTCTCTGATGAAATATTAATAATTGTTCAAGAAATTAGGACAAATAATCCAGAAAAGATTATTTTACCAATATTCATTTTAAAAATAATTGCATTAATTACAATCCTAGCAAGAAAACACTCTGATATCAATCAAGAAAAGGGTGTTAGTGTAAGGATGTCAGTACATTCTACTGAAATCATTATAGCCGAAGCAGAGAGGGTCAGAGCCATGTTATATGACGTTAAAACTGTCCCAAGATTGTCAGATATTCATTGTATTTATCAAACGTCTAAATTTGAATTATCTGAATTAGAAGATACTAACCAAAATAGAATCGATACGTTGAATAAAATTATTTCTAATTCAATAAAAATAATTTCGAAAGAATATATTGAGTACTTAAATCCTAGGCAACTGGAATTATTAAAAGATGAATTTCAAAAAAATAAAAAATTTGTAGTATCACAAACATTTGTTGGAATTAAGGACTTAGAATCCATTAACAACATGTATGAAAACCAATTGAAAAATTTCCCAACTTTAACTCAAACAATTGATCTATTTTCTAAAAAATTAGAAAAAGAAAAAGATGAATTTGTGAAAGTATTAAAGAGAAATGCAATTCCAACTAATGGAATATTATTTGCAGAGGATAACAATTTAGAATATATGTATTCAATATTGGAACTTATTTTAGAAGGATTAAGAAATTTAGACAACCCTATATTGGATAGAAAAGAAAGAGATGCTTATGAATGTAGAATATAAGACACAGAAGGATTTTATCTATTTTCCATATGATGATAAACTAGATAGTAGTCGGAAAGAAGAGGAAAGCGAACAAAACTTACCGAATGAGACATTAGATGAGCTTCTTAAAACTGTTGGAAGGGAAGTTCTGAAAGAAAGAACACCGGCATTAGAAGAGTTAGAATTAGTATTACAAGAAGTATTGCGGAAAAAAAAAATTAACGACAATATTAATAATATGAATAAATCTAACACGAATGAATTTAATATTAATAGTGATGAATCAAACGAAAAAAAACAAGTTCCCATAATTTCCTTCCTTATTAAGAAAGGATATTTGAAGGAATCAACTAAATGGTTGAGTAGCAAAGGATTTAAAATTGTTGGGGAAAAAATACTGCAAGATGTTATGAAAGAACTAAAAGGTGGAGATTATGGATCACATGAAACTAGAAATCTAGGAAATGGTTCTATAATATTGGATACAACAAAAAGATATGAAGTTGGGGATGATATTAGACTTATCGATGTGCCAAAATCGTTGTTAAATTCTATCCAAAGACTTGCAAAAAATAAGAAAAAAATTGAGATCCCGCTAGAATTTGATGTTGAAGATTTTGAAGAATATGAGACGATGAAAGATGTAAGAGTAGCTGTAGTTTATTGTATCGATCTCAGTTCTACAATGAGATATTCAACTTTATATGGAGATTTAAGTAGAATCGAAGCAGCAAAAAAGGCTTTATGGACATTATATTTACTTAACAGAAAATATTTTCCATCTGATGTTATAGAAGTAATCGGCTTTGGAGCTCTTGCTTCGAAAGTTAAACCTTCAGATATACCGTATCTTAAAACATTTGAACCTGGAACTGACTTTCTTCATTATACGAACTATCAGGCAGCTTTAAGATTAGCAAAAAAAATCTTGAATAAATATTCTGTTGAAAGTAAAAGAATAGTGTTAATTACGGATGGTCATCCTAGTGCATGTTTTATAGATACTAAAAATGAAAAGGAAAAAATGATTTCTCAGAGACCTTATTCTAATTTTTATGTTCCTGATGATGAAACCAAGAATTTTATAAAGCAGACTCGAAATATGGAGCTAGAAGTTAAATTTGGAGAACTAGTTTACTTGTGTTATAGATACAGACAAGTAGATCAATTCATAGGTGAACGCACTATTGTGGAAGCAAAAAAATGTAAAAAAATAGGAATCGAAATAGATACAATAATGATTAGTGAAGAAGATTCTTTATTAAACTATGTTAATGAAATGGAAAAATGTGTGAATGGAAGATCTTATTATATAAATCCCGAGGTGATTGATAAAATATTACTAACGGATTACATCAACAATAAAAAATCAATGATCCGCAGGTAAAGATATCAATTATTCAACGGTTAGGTTAATTTATAAATTAATTAATACAAATTCAATAGAGATGAGTCATGTAATTGAGAGTATCAAGTATTTAGATTGGAATCGATCTATTGATATTTTAAATAGAGCTAATCAACTTAAACTTTTTACTTTAATCATTGGACCAAAAGGTACTGGAAAAACCTCGCTTGTAAGAAAATTCGCAGAAGATGTTAAAAAAAATATTTTTTCAGTGAATTTTAGCTTAAGAACCAGAGAATCTCATCTAATAGGAACGAAAACAATAGAGAATGGAGATATAAAGTTCATTGAAGGTATTTTAATAAAATCAATGAGGGAGGGAGGAATACTTTATCTTGATGAGTTGAATGCAGCTGAACCAGATATGCTTTTGAGGCTGGATGAAGTATTGGATGAGAGAAGACAGTTAATATTAAAAGAAGCAGAGGGACAAATCATTCATGCACATAATGAGTGGTTTGTAATTGCTACCATTAATCCATTATCACATGTAGGAACAAAAGAGCTACCTCCACAATTATTGAGTAGATTTCCCATTAGAATAGGTATGGACTACCCGCCAGAGGATATAGAACTAGAAATAATTAAACATCATTCCGAAGTAAACAATAATAATCTCATTTTGGTGCAACGTGCAATCAAATTAGCAAAGGGATTAAGAGAAGCAGCAGCTGTTGAAGAATTGTATTATGGTCCAAGTCTAAGAGAAACAATAGCCTTCACTAAATTAATTAACATCGGAACCGATCCGAAATTATCTGCTGAGATAGTTTTTGCTAATGCATACAATCAGTGGGGAGAAGTAGAATTTAGAAAAGTTATGGATATGATAACTTCTATTTTTGGATGATTTGGACTGTGTCTTTTGAATTAAGTAGAAGAAATTTAAGAAACGATATATTGTTAGATATATCAATTTTTCTAGCAAGAAGGTGGTCTGAAAATCCTAAAGTTATTGTTTCATTATCGGCTGATAATCATCCACATACTGATATCGACAAAAAGCATATTTTTATTTCTACATTGAATTATTTTCATGGAGAAGATTTTGAAAAATATAGACAATGGAGGGTAACTCTATGGTATGAAGCGATGAGGATAAAATATAGTACAAAAGTTAAGGCGTCTAGCAAGGATCATGCATATGGTTTTATATTAAACTGTTTAGAGACGAAAAGAATCGAAACACTAGGGCTTGAAACATGGCAAGGGATGTTTAAAGAAATTATTTTCTATGAAGCAATGTCTTGGATATCAAAACCTTTACTAAATACTATATATGGAAGACATAAAATAATAGAGGCATTTTCTCAATATTTTCTTACAGGATATATCAAAGGTGAATTATTTAGTAATGAATTTGATAGGGTAAAAAATTCTGTTGACTATGCTAATCAATGCATACAAAATGCACTAGAACATAATCTAGGAACAGATTGGTTATATGAACAAGTAAGACATATTATGAAAAGATTACAAATAGATCCGTTGTTATCAATACCAATTATTACTCCCAGATCAAGAATAGGAATGGCTATAAATAATTCAGAGCTTATGAAACAATTAGAAAAAATTGTAAAATCCAAATTAGTCAATAAGGAATTTGACAAATCTGTTAAAGAAATTATAGAAGCAAAAGATGTAGTCAAGGAATATGAAACTCTAATAAAGGAAAGCAAGAAATCAGAGACTAAAGGATATGAAAGTCTAGAAAATTTTGATATAAGTATTCCTAACAAGATGGATGTAGATGAATCAGAGATTTATGATATAGAACTGATTCAAAAAGTAAAATCGGCTTTTAGAGATTGGAAATCTGGTTGGATAGAAGTGCATGAAGAAAAAGGTGATGAGTTGGATATAGAAGTTTATTTAGAGTCGCAGAATAGACCTTTTCTCATAGATTACAAAATTTCAATTAGAACTAAGGTAGTAATTTTATTGGACCATTCGAGCAGTATAGAAGATTCTGAACTAAAGTATAAACAAGCAACAGTTGCATTATGCGAAGCATTAGATTATTTGGGAATCGATTTTTCTGTTTTTGCTTTTAGTACCGAGTCAAAAAAGGTAAAGTGTTGGCTTATCAAACCGCCGAAGATCCCCTGGTCAACATCAAATGCAAGAAGATTAGTTCAAATTAGAGCAAGTGGAGGAACTCCGTTAGCAGAAATATATTCAATATTATTGGGGTTTATCAAATCTTTTAAACCAAATATCATGATCACTTTAACGGATGGGGAACCATCAAATTATAATGCAGTGAAGGAAATGGTGTTGAAATATAGAAATATGTCAATACACATGGCAGCCCTTGGAGTTGGAAAAGACATTCAAGATTTGATAAATATAGGTCATAATTTAAAATATTTGAATTATAATAAGACACTCGCTAGTAGAGTTGAAGATATTCCTAAAAAAGTGATCAATTTACTCAAAATTTAAATCAATAGAAATATTGCTGACAGAATATGTACTTAATTTCTATCTTTGATTTTTTTCTGTAAATTTTCCCAGTCTGAAATAAACGTTTTAAGTCCTCTATCAGTTAGGGGATGAGAAACCATTTTTGCTAAAATTTCTGGAGGCATTGTAACAACTTCAGCTCCTATTTTTGCAGCTTGAATAACATGGATAGGATGTCGTATACTTGCAACAAGAATTTTTACCTTGTATTGATAATTTGTAAAAATTTGTTTTATCTCATTAATAAGGCTCATACCATCTTGACCTGAATCATCGAGTCTGCCTATAAATGGACTGACGTATGACGCACCAGCTTTTGCTGCAAGAAGGGCTTGGTTAGCAGAAAAAATCAAAGTTACATTCGTTTTTATACCGACATCTTTTAACAATTTTACTGCTTTTAAACCTGCAGGAATCATTGGAATTTTTACTATAACATTTGATCCATACTTTTTAAGGTTATGTGCTTCTTCGATCATTTGTTCTGTTTCTGTTCCGATAACTTCTAAACTGACTGGTCCTTTAATAATATCTACTATTTCACGCATTATATCTTCTGGATTCCCACCTTCTTTAGACAGGAGAGTAGGATTAGTTGTAATTCCATCAACCATCCCCATTTCATTGTAATGGCGTATAGCCTTTAAGTTAGCAGTGTCAAGAAAGATTTCCATTGATTATTCTATTTAAGTTTAATACATTCCATTCTATTTCTCTTTCGGTTAGTCCATATTTTTCTAACAAAAAATCTAACTCTGAATCTCTCGCAGATTCACCAAATGTGTCCAATACACCTATGCGTTTTACATAACAAGGATATTCATCACAACATACTTCAGTAACTGCACTTCCCAGCCCTCCAATATAATTATGTTCTTCAACAGTAATTATAGAACCTGTTTCTCTCGCAGCTTTGATTACTAGGTTCCGATCAATTGGTTTTATAGAATAAGAATCGATGACCCTACATGAAATGCCATAATTCTTTTTCAATTTATTTGCAGCTTGTAAAGATTTGTGAACCATTAATCCACAACTAATGATAGTTGTATCAGAACCATCTCTCAAAACATTCCCTTGACCAATTTTAAAATCTGAATCATTCTCTTCATATATTATTTCACTTGTAGGTCTAGCAAGTCGTACGTAAAAAGGTCCTTGAATTTCTACTATATTTTTGATAATTTTCGTAACAGAAACAGCGTCAGATGGTGTTATTACCTTCATATTAGGAATTGATCGCATTATAGATATGTCTTCTATCTGTTGATGTGAAGCCCCATCTGGACCTACCGTTAGACCAGCATGAGAAACAACTAGCTTTACGTTAAGATCTGGATAACAAATTGCATTTCTTATTTGATCTAGGCATCTCCCTGGTAAGAACGCTGCATATGTACTAGCAAACGCTATTTTTCCGGCGATAGCCAAACCGGCAGCGATAGACACAAGATTAGCTTCCGCTATTCCTAGATTAAAAAATCTTTCTGGATATTTATCTCCAAATTTCTTTGTTTTAAGTGAATCAGTAGTATCGGCTCCTACACAAACAATATCTTTATTAACAGAGCCTAATTCTGCTAGTACATTACCATAAGCAGATCGCATATCTCCATATTTGATATTAGAGTTCATTTAATTCATCCTCTATACCAAGTTCATTTGCAAGTGGGATCAAAATATGTTTACGTGCAATTAACCAATCCTTTCTTATATTATTTTCATCCGCCTTTCTTAAAAGATTCCTTTCTAGAGTAACATTCGTTTTGTGTCTTAATTGTATAATAGCTGCATTTATATCATTATTTGAAAAGACAGCACTTCCTGCTACTAATATTCTAGCACCAGCATTATAGACCTGTTGAACTGTAGATGCATCAATTCCTCCATCTGCCTCAATATATCCTTTAAATCCATTAGTTTGCAAAAACTTGTTTAAAGTATCAATCTTTGATGTTATTTCTGGAATAAACTTTTGTCCTGAAAATCCAGGATGGACTGACATTATTATGACGACATCGATAGAATTCAAAAAAGGTACAATCCAACTTGGAATTTCTGATTCTGGGTTAATAGCTATACCTAAACTAATTCCGTTAGACAACACTTTATCTCTTATCAACAAGAATTGTTCTTTATTGCAAGTTTCAGTATGAACAGTAATTATATCACAAGCAGCATCGATATAATCATTGATATAAACATGAGGATTTTCAATCATAAGATGAGCATCGAATGGTAGATTGGTGATTGGACGTAATTTCTTTATGGTATCGGCCAAAAAAGTTTTATTCGGAACAAATTTTCCATCCATTACGTCTAAGTGAATAATATCAGCTCCCGCTCGTTCAGCTTTCTTTATTTTTTCTTCATAATTTTCCTTCTTGCCAGCTATAATTGATGGTGCTATCATATAATCACCTTCCAATTCTTCTAGCAACAATGGTAGTTGTTTAGGGTTAGGCGCCTTTCCATGCCATTTTGGATTATTTGCCATATGCTTAATTCCATTCCCTTTTATTGTATTGGAGATTATAATTGTGGGTTTATCTTTTACTTGATTAGCTTTATTCAAAGCGTCCATTATTTGTTCTAACTTATGGCCATTTATTTCTATTACATTCCAATTAAATGCTAGCCATTTATCGCGAACAGGGTTTAATGGCATAACATCCTCTGTAAAACCATCTTGTTGTATACTATTTCTATCTAGAAATGCAATTAAATTATCAAGTTTAAATTTCGGAGCTGTCATAGCAGCTTCCCATACTTGACCTTCATTAGTCTCACCATCACCTAATAATACATATACATAATTTTTTTTGTTGTTGAGTATATTAGATAATGCTATTCCTATTGATACTGAAAGACCTATTCCTTCTGAACCACCAGAAAATTCAACCCCGGGCAAAGAGTGGTTTTCCAGATATTTAGAATACATTACAGGATGACCTTGCAGTCTCGATCCGAGTTTTCTCAAATCCTTCATTTCTTCAGTAGGAAAATAACCTGCAACTGCTAATGTTGCGTAATACCCAGGTGCAGAATGACCCTTTGAATTTATAAAGTAATCCCGTTCTGACCATTCAGGATCCAACGGATTGTGTTTTAGAATTCTAAAATAGAGAACACCCATTATTTCCGCTGAGGAAAAGGATGCTCCTGGATGACCAGATCCAGCTTCAGCTATCCCTTTGATAGCGTGTATCCTAACTTGACGGACTTTTTCTTTCAGGTCCAAATAGCGCATACCGAATCTCATTTACCATATCTCCCAACTGTATAAGTGGAATAATGGAACAAAATATTAAGATAGATAAAAATCTAGCTGGTTTATTTTTTAATTATATTATTTAAAGGTATCCAATAGTTTAAAATATTGAAATTAGAATTCAAGAAACATGTTAAGAATAGTAGCAGAAGATATTGGGAAAAAAAGATACTCACAAGTATTAGTCATAGGTTGTTTTGCAAATGAAGATTATTCTGTAATATTCAATAAATTACATTATGAACTAGGCAAAATTGGAAAAGAATTCCTAGAAAAATATAGTTCCAAGTTTGGCTTAATCTATGAATTCAATACATTTCAAAAAATTTTAAAGCAAAGGATTTTATTTGTTGGGTTAGAGAATAGAGGAAAATTTAATCAGGAAAAGGCTAGAATTATTACAGGAAAAATAATACACTATTTAAAAGAATTTGATATCAGAGAATTTTCGATTGTTGCATTTGATTCATCCGAAGAAATAATTGAGGCCATCACAGATGGAATTATTCTTTCGACTTACTCCTTCAATAAATATAAATCAAAGAGAGAAATAAATGTTCTGAAAAAGGTAACAATAATTTGTGATTCAAAAGTAAAAGAACCTCAGAAAATTATTGATAAAACATGTATAATATCTGAAACAATAAATTTTGCTAGGGAGATAAGTAATCTACCTCCGAATGATTGCTCTCCCGAGTATTTAGCTAGACTTGCTTTGAGGATGAATAATGAACAGGTAAAAACAACTGTTATTGATTTCAAGGAAATGAGATCATGTAGACTAAATGGAGTAATATCTGTAGGAAGAGGAAGTAAAAATGAGCCAAAATTTATAATCTTGAAATATATTGGAACTAAAAATAGCGAAAAACCAGTATTATTGGTTGGAAAGGCAGTAACTTTTGATTCTGGAGGAGTTTCAATTAAACCAAGTGAAAGAATGGATGAAATGAAATTTGACAAATGTGGAGGAGTAAATATTATTTCAATTATTAAGGGATTATCACTTTTAAAAGCTAGAATAAATGTAATAGGAATAATTCCTGCAGTAGAAAATATGCCATCTGGTTATTCCTATAGACCAGGTGATATCATTGAGATGCATAATGGAAAGAAAGTAGAAGTTTTAAATACAGATGCAGAGGGAAGACTAATACTTGCAGATGCGTTATCCTATGGAATATCTACATTTAAGCCTAAATTTGCCATAGATATGGCAACGTTGACTGGGGCATGTATAATAGCTTTAGGATCTAATGTGGCTGGGATAATAGGAAATAATTCAGATTTAATCAAAAAAATTATATCAATTTCAAATACAACTGGTGAGAAAATGTGGGAACTGCCATTGTTTGATGAATTTCATGAACAAATCAAAAGTAATAATGCCGATATAAAAAATATAGGAGGAAGAGCAGGAGGTGCAATAACTGCAGCTGCCTTCTTATCAAATTTTGTAGAAAATGTTCCATGGGTTCATATTGATATAGCTGGAACTGCCTGGAGTCAGGAGGGAACAATTTCTAAATCTTATAATACGACTGGGGCTACAGGTTTTGGTGTAAAAACAATTATCAAGCTGTTATTAGAAGATTCTAAATAATAAACTTTTAAATTCATAGATAATTATTTTAACGCCAGCACTGCCCTTTCCCAACCACTCTCGTAGGTCAGTACTAGGCAGCGACGACAGGTTTGACTTCCGGGTTCGGTATGGGACCGGGTCGCGCCCTGTCACTATGACCGGCTATTACGAATGAATAACATCTTTAATTTAATCTTTTTTGAAAAATTAATTAAAAACGAATGTAATAAATATAAACCTAGGAAGAGATATAATACATATTTATAAAATTAAAGTGAATAAAATTGATTGAACCGTCTTCTAGAGTAGCTGTTTTGGATAAAGAGTTATGCAAACCAAAGAAATGTGGATTAGAATGTATAATTTATTGTCCAGTTAATAAAACAGGAGGAGAATGTATTGTTCAGAGACCAGAAGATGGTAAAGCAGTAATTTCAGAAGATCTTTGTACAGGATGTGGAATATGTGTTAAAAAATGTCCATTTGATGCTATTGTAATTGTTAACCTACCAAAAGAATTAGGTGAACATAAAATTCATCAATATGGAATTAATTCCTTTAGATTATATCATTTACCGACGCCTAAGAAAGGTTCTGTAGTAGGATTGTTAGGAAGGAATGGAATGGGTAAATCGACTATAATAAACATATTATCAGGAAATTTGAAACCTAATTTTGGAGAATATAATAAAAAAATAGAATGGAATGATGTAATTGAAAAATTTCATGGAACTGAACTAAAGACACATTTTGAAAACATATCAAGTGGAAATACTAAAGTATCTATAAAACCACAACTTGTATATAAAATTCCTAAGGTTTTTAAAGGAACCACAAAGGAAATGCTAAGTAAATTTGATGAATCTGACATGTCAGATCAAATTTCAAAGCAATTGAACCTTACAAATTCATTAAATAAAAAGATCAGTGAATTAAGCGGTGGTGAATTACAGAGACTGGCTGTGGCGGTTACTACTATAAAAGATGCTGATTATTATTTTTTTGATGAACCTTCATCCTATAACGATATTTATCAAAGATTAGCTGTTGCTAAAGTAATTCAAGATTTAGCTAGAAAAGGAAAGACAGTCACAGTAATTGAGCATGATCTTACATTGTTGGATTATTTATCAGATTATATACATATTTTATATGGTGAAGCAGGAGCATATGGTATAGTCTCCAGTTTGCAAACTACAAAAATGGGTATAAATAATTTTCTTGACGGATTTATTCCCTCAGAAAATATAAGATTTAGAGAAAAAATGTTCAGATTTGATTCATTTAATCCAATTGAGGATATGTTTCTAAACACAAATGTTGCTAAATATTCAAATTTAATAAAAAAATTCGAATCGTTTAAATTTACAATATCTGCAGGAGAGATAAGAAAGGGCGAGGTAATTGGAATTACTGGTGCGAATGCCTTGGGAAAAACTACATTTATGAAGATAATAGCTGGTATTGAAACAACTAGTGAAGGTGTTGTAGAAATGCACTCAAAAATATCCTATAAACCACAGTATATAAGTCAGGATTACGATGGAGATGTTAAGTCATTATTATATTCTCTTTATCAAAATGCTATTGAAGGGAGTCTAGTTGAAGACCAGATAATTATACCCATGGGAATAAAAAAATTATACGATAAAAATGTTAAAAATCTTAGTGGTGGAGAACTTCAAAAAATAGCTATCACTTCTACACTAATTCAAGATGCTGAGATTTATGCATTAGACGAACCATCTGCATTTCTAGATATAGAAGAGCGAATATCATTAGCAAAATTTATTCAGAGATTTGTAAGGGCACAAAATAAATCTGCTATAATTATAGATCATGACATGCAATTGATAGACATTGTTGCGGATTCTTTAATAATATTCGAAGGTACTCCAGGAATAGAAGGTTATGCTTCCCAACCCATGCCAAAGGTAAACGGTATGAATAAGTTCCTGAAAAATCTTGCGATTACTTACAGAAGAGATGAGAGTACAGGAAGACCTAGGGTAAATAAGGATTTAAGTAGATTAGATAAAATGCAGAAAGACACAGGAGAATATTACTATTTACAAAGTTAAAAGATATGGGACATATGCTTAAACAAGCATTGATAAATACCCTCTCATTAGATGAAATAACTAAATTATATTCATCTTTTGATATAATAGGAGATATAGTTATAATAAAAATTCCAGAATCCTTAAATTCCAAAAAGAATGTGATTGCCAACACTCTATTAAATAAAATCAAACCTGTCAACACAATTTTTCAGCAAATATCTCCGGTAAACGGAGATTTCCGCATAAGGAAGCTAGAATTCCTAGCAGGTGTAGAAAAGACTGTTACAGAATATAAAGAACATGGATGTGTTTTCAAGGTGGATGTCTCAAAAACATATTTTTCTCCTAGACTTTCAACAGAGAGGCTAAGAATAACAAAATTAATAGAAAAAGGTGAGGTAATAGTTAACATGTTCGCTGGGATAGGGACCTATTCTATCTTATTAGCAAAAAAAAATCCTAGTTGCATAGTCTACAGCATTGATTCCAATCCAACAGCTACAGAACTCTGTTTAACCAATTCAAAATTAAATAAGGTAGAGAACAGGGTTATCCCTCTACTAGGTGAAGCGAATTATGTAATACAAAATAAATTGACAGGGGTAGCAACGAGGGTCTTGATGCCACTTCCAGAGAAAGCCTATGAATTTATAGAGACAGCTGTATTATCACTTAGAAAGAGAAAAGGTATGGTTCATTTTTTTGCACATATAAACTCTAATAACAAAAAAAATGCGCTTGATGAGGGAATAAGACATAGCATGACTATTTTTAATGATTATCAAAAGAAAATAATTGCCTGTAGGGTCATTAGGGAAGTAGGTCCTAGGATGTATCAAGTTGTCACAGATATCGATTTACTATAATTTTTAAAACCTACTTATCAGATAATTTTGTATTCGAAGCAGATATCATTGTGTACCCTATCCAAATAAATACAGTAACTACAATACCTACTGTTGCAGTTATAGTAAGTTTAATTATTAATATATCAAAAGAGGAGGAAAATAGGATGTAAATATATAATAAAAATAATAATAGTGGAACAGATAGTAAAAAGATGCCCGTTGACTTATTACCCTTCATTATTAAATGAAAACGGCATTTAAATATTATATATCTCTAACTAAGATCCTTGGCCATCAAGTATGCATCTTCACCATCTCGATAATATGAAGAAAGTTTAGATTTGATGTGAAAGCCTATATTTTGGTATAATTTAACAGCAGTTTCATTACTTACCCGTACTTCCAAATAAACCTCATCTCCTTTTCTTCTATTAAGTCCATTGATTCCCTCCAACACCAATGCCCTACCTATTCCTTTGCCTCTATGTTCTTCTAATACAGCAACAGATACAACATGTCCCTTTTTAACAAATCCCAATTTCCGGAAATTTGAAAAACCGAACTCTATTTTGCACATTATATAACCAACTACTTGATTTTTTAGTTCTGCAACTATAAAAGATTCAGGAAGTTCTGTTAGCAAAGAGCTAAAAAAATAATCAGAATAATGCTCAGGAAGTGTGATCATATTTATATCAATCACAGATTTAAGATCTTTTTCCTCACAGTGACGAATAATATAATCGCCTATATTTCTGAGTTCTGATTGCAAACGTATTAGAGTAATTTTGATAAAGTATTTAACTGTATATTAAAAAATAACAGAAAGAATTCATGAATATTTGTTAGGAAATTACTTGTAAAATTTCTTTTTAGAACTTATTTGTGCAACAAAGTAATATCAGGTTCGGGACAAACTAAAATTTTGTGATTTTTACCGTATATTGACATGAATTTTACGAGTACTTCTTTAATATTGTTAAAGGTAACAAATCCTAATTTTTTATGTGTGTAGTAAAAAGGCAATGATGAAACAATGCCAAGATTATAATGATTTTTTAGAAAATCTAAAAAAAGTAAATGTTCTGCACCATTAATATAATTTTTTTTTTTTATTTCATTTATGTCTAATCTTCCTTCTATATACATTTTCAATGCTCCTTCTCCTATTCCTTTATTATTTTCTGATAGTAATACAGCTGACCCATGTTTTTTGAGTACAGGGATCACATTCCACAAAAAATTTAAAGAATTGGTTAATGTCATATGATTTTCATATTCATATCCAGAGCTAACAATAATTGACTTATTTTCTCCTACATTAAAAGTAGATATAGAATTTAAATTAGAAAGAGATTCTTTAAATGAAGCAGCATTTCTATAGTTAATATCAATAATGCCTGAAGCACATGATATGAGATCAATTGAATATACATCTAATTTATTACACCATTCCATGGCAATTTTGAGTGGTTCATTTATACTTCCAGGTTGTGGAAATTCTATATCAAATGAAGAAAGGATTTGATGCATCAGATTACTTGACGAATTTCTAATTAAAATTGAAGGGGTACCACTAAAGCCAAAGATGGGATCATATGATAATCTAGAGATGAAAACTACTTGATCATACTGCTTAATCAGATTTAGAAGATTTTGTGGTTCTACTTCAAAAAGGAAGTTAACAGACTCGGGAAAAAAGTTTTTTATTAAATGAAAAATCATAGGATAAGTGCCTATTGAAAGGTCAAATTCAGGTTTAGAATTGAAAAATTCAATTATGAGCGACATTACTTTTATTACGAATTTAGAACTAGATAAAGGAAAAATTAGTGTTTTTTTTGAAAATTTGATGCTTGATAGAAAATCATTTAGATTTTCATCAGATAGAATTTTGGGAGATTGTATTATTTGATTGAGATTTTCTTGTTTAATATCAAGAACTACGTTTGTTGTACCATATCCAAGCCATATTTCTGGCATAGATAGTAATTAAAAGGGTTAAAATAAATCTCTTTCACATCATATTTAATATGGATGATTTTCGATCAAGATTTACGATTTTTTTAATACATTCCAATTCTCTTAAAGTTGGTAAATTTAAATTATCAAGCGGCTTAGAAAGCAATTATTACATAGATTTAAGAAACATCCAAAGCTATCCCTCAATTTTTCATGAAATAGTAATTTTGTTAAGAGATAAAATAATCAACGAGAAAATTGAGTTTGATTTGCTAGCTACTGTACCAACATCAGGATTAGTATTTACATCTGCATTAGCATACGAAATTTTTAAACCTTTAATTTATGTACGAAAAGAATCAAAGGGTTACGGAGTTAACAACCTAATCGAAGGCGAATTCGAAGAGGAAAATAAAGTTTTACTTTTAGATGATGTAATTACTACAGGAAAATCTCTTATCCATGCAATAGACGTAATTAAAAGAAAAAATTTAAAAATAAATAATGTGATATCACTACTTTTTAGAGGAAATGAAGAAACGATTGAAAAATTTACAAAAATAGGTATAGATTTAAAATTTTTAATTACTATGAAGGAAATTTCGGACGTTATCTACTCTAACAACTTGATAGATGAAGAAAAAAGACAAAAGTTGAAATAAACAAAATATAAAGACCTTAGTTACCCTTCGTAAATCATCAAATTCTTTTCTTCGAGTAATGTATGCAAATTATGTACTGCACGGTAAACTTCTGCTTCTTTTTTAGCTCCAGTACACACGAGTTTACCACTTGCAAAAAGAAGGATGACCGTCTTTGGATCCAACATTCTATGGATTAATCCTGGAAATTGCTCTGGCTCGTACATACTCCTAGGAAGTACACGTGCAGCTAGCTCGAGGTGAATTTTTCCTCCTAAGCTGGCGGATGCTACTATATTTTGTATTTCGATTATTGGTTCATTTTCGATATTAATACTTCCTTTCTTCAATTTTTGGACAACGCTTTTTACTGCTTTTATAGCCTGATCTTCAGATTTTGCTCCAGTACACACCATTTTTCCTGAACTAAAAATCAGAGTCGCAGTTTTTGGAGATTTTAATCTAAACACTAATCCAGGAAATTGGTCAGGATGATATTCTACATCTGGAAATATTTGAGTGATTTGATTTAAATTTACAGTTTGATTAATTGTAGCGGATGCAACAACATTTTCAATACTTACTATTGGTTTAGTTTGCGGCATACTGGTTATGCGTTCTGTGAACTATATAAATATATTATATAAACTTTTATGAAATATGAAATAAAAATATTATTAATAAACATTTAATTTATTTAAATATAATTAACCTATAAATAAAATGTCATTTAGAATTGATAAAGATTCTTTAGGGGATATCCAAGTTCCAAAAGATGCGTACTATGGTCCATTCACATCTCGAGCTTTAAAACAATACATCGTTACTGGTCAAAAGTCTCATATTAACTTGGTGAAAGCATTTGTTATGATTAAAAGATCTGCAGCGTTAGTAAATTTAGAATTAAAAGTATTAGATAAAGAAATAGGAAATGCTATAATTCAAGCCTGTGATGAAATTCTCGCTGGAAGATTTATTGAAGAATTTGTGATAGAATCGATAAATTCAGGTGCTGGAACAGCTTTCAATATGAATACAAATGAAGTATTAGCTAACAGAGCTCTAGAAATTATTGGGAAAAATAAAGGACAGTATAATATTATAAGTCCTAACGATCATGTTAACATGTCACAATCTAGTAATGATACTTTTCCTACGGCCATGAACATTGCTATATTAATCAATATTAATCACACAGTTTATTCACTTGATAGACTAATAGATTCATTAGAAAAAAAAGCCAAGCAGTTTGCTAATATTATTAAAATTGGAAGAACTCATTTGATGGACGCTCTACCAGTAACATTAGGAGCAGAATTTGAAGAATACGCTTTCTCGATTAAAAGAGCAACAGAATCGATAATAGTTGCAAAAGAGAAATTAGAATTCGTCGGTATAGGAGGGACAGCAGTAGGAACCGGCGCTAATACACCACAAGGTTACCAAGAGAAAGTAGTAAGAGCTCTAGCAGAAATATCAGGGTTCAATTTAAAACCATCTAGAAACTTATTCTATTCGTTACAAAGTAAATACGATATATCGAATTTTTCATCTTCTTTGAGGAATCTCTCTTTAGAATTAATTAAAATCGCTAATGATTTAAGACTAATGGCTTCCGGACCTATTGCTGGATTAGGTGAGATACTCATACAAGCAGTTCATGCTGGATCTTCTATAATGCCTGGTAAGGTAAATCCTTCACTGGCAGAATGCTTAAACATGATATGTTTTGATGTGATAGGACGAGACCATTCAGTTGCGATGGCTGCTCAAGCTGGCCAGTTTGAATTAAATGTTATGTTACCAGGTATGCTAAAAAATATCTTAGATTCGACTGACATGTTTATTAATTTTCTTCCAATTTTTGCTTCCAATTTCGTAGATGGAATACAACCAAACACTGAAAAATTAAGAAAACAGGTAGAAAGAAGTCCTGTTTTAATTACACTATTAAATCCATATATAGGTTATCTAAAAGCAGCAGAAATTTACAAAGAATCTTTAAAATCAGGGAAAGGTATAAAGGAATTAGTATTAGAGAAAAAGTTAATGAATGAACATGAACTAAATAATATACTATCTAATGAAAAAATACTAGAATCCATATGATATTTTTTTATTATCTTAATCCTGTCAAATTATATATTTGAAATAAAATAGTAATCCTTAAGTTGAACTATTTACAAGTATAGTAATAAAGATTTGGCTAGTGCATATACAGCACCAAATAATGGAGAGTATATAGAAAATATCGATGATGATAAAATAATAATCCTCAGTGGATATCTGGGATTTGACAATGAAAAGGATTTAATAAGTTATTTGAAACATTACTTTGTAGAATAGACATGAATAATTGTGATTTCAATCTTTTATAGCCTCAAAGTTATATTTGTTAGTATTTAAATAGATAGAAAAGAGTGTATGAGGTTCAAAGGAAATATTATGAAATTTTATTATATTAATTAAATGTATAACAATAATAGATAAGTTTTCCATAAGAGATAGTTTCTTTTTTTTTAATATTAGATAATTACTAATTTCTTATATTTGATTAAATATAGATAGAACTATGCATCCAGACGATTTGAATAGTATCTGGTATTGTGAGGATTGTCATGACAGTTTCTTTTTTAATTCTGATGTGGATGACCATAAAAATAAAACAGGTCATAACAAAATACGTAAAATAAGTTCTGTCTCAGGTGGAATGATTTGAACCGTATTTTAATTATAATTTTGTTTTAACTATAAATTTAATAATTTTTTTCTTTATAAAACCCATAAACCATCATTGAATCATAGAAGATGTCTGTCAGTAAAATATCAAAATTAATTAAATTTCTTGAATGTTTCAGTAAGAATAAAATCTGATATAATAATAAACTTAAAAATTCATTTCAAAAAATAAAAACATATAGAAAATTTAATAAATTGAAATCAATTTCCCATATTAAAAGAATTTAGAGGCAGAAGGAGATTTTCATTATAGATTTAAAATAAATAACTAAGATAATTATTGGAGAAAAAAAGTGTATGTGAGCCAAGAATTAAAAATTATATTTAAATAAAATGGAACAGTCTATTTAATGGTAATAACCTACTATCCATTTTCTAGATGTTCCAAGTTATATTCTAATAGTCTAACAAGTACTTAATATCCCAATTTACGAAAAAAAGAGATACTGGTCAGTTGAAAATGAAACCTAGTTTACACTAGTGATTCACATTTGGAGTACGTAGAATAACCAAAATATTTTTATAGTTGTAATCTACCATTCAAAATAAAACAAACTAGAATAATTCTGTCCGCTATCAATATTAAAGAGACTGTGTATAAATATTGCTTTTTATTATATGATGAAGCATATTTGGATGTAGAAATATTGTTAGAGACAATTTGGGACAAAATTGATAGAACTGATCAAATAATATTTCGAAAATAAATTTTGATGATTATATTATTATATTATACACATAATAGTAATGAAGAAAAAGAAGATCATCTCATTTATAGTTGTATAAATTTATTTATTAAATTTGTATATTATAAATAATCAAAAATTAAAGAATTTTTTCTAACTCTATTACTTTCTCCTTGACAAATTCAAAACCTTGTTGCCAAAAATTACTGCTTGAAATATCAATCCCAATTTCATCTAATAGCTGATCAGGTTTTTTAGAACCACCAGCAGAAAGTATTCTAATATAATTTGGAACAAACGAACGACCCTCTTTTTTATATTGATTGAATAATGATAATACCAATAAGTTACCAAATGAATAGGCATAACAATAAAATGGAGTATGATAAAAGTGAGGAATATAAAGCCATTCCCACTGAAAGTCTTTGGAAATTATCATAGAAGATCCGAATTGCTTGCCTAAATTCTCATGATATAGATTGGCAAGATTATCAATAGTAGAATTTTCTTTAGTAATGCTATCATGTGCATCAATTTCAAAAAGTGTGAAAAACGATTGCCGCATTATAGTTGCGTACATATCATCTATTTGCTCTGCTAATAGTATTTTGCGTTCGGTTATTTCTGCCTCTTCTACAAGTTTTTCATTCAATAACATTTCAGCAAATACGGATGCAGTTTCAGCTAATGGCAAAGGTGCATGTGAGACGGTTATCGGTAAATCTTTAGAATATAAACTATGTATCCCGTGACCGAATTCATGCGCCAAGGTTGAGACATCCCTTGATCTACCATCAAAATTTAGCATCACGTAAGGAATTATGTTAGGTGTAAGAGTAGAACAAAATGCACCACCCATTTTACCTTTCCTTATTTCTGAATCAACATGTTTATTATTTAATATCAATTCAGCAAAGTCTCTGAATTTCGAATCAAACGATTCAAATACTTCTAGAACGAGATTGACTGCCTGTTCATAGGTGTATTTTTTTCTCTTTTCTTGTAGGACAAGTGGTGCATATAAATGATATCGTGTTAATTTTTTCATACCAAGCATTTTTGCTTTTAATCTGAAATATTGTTGGAAGATATCAGCATATTGTTTACATGTATCTAATAAAACATTGATTATTTTGTCGCTAATATTATTATACATATTTCTTACCGAGATTGGGGAATTAAAACCCCTCACTTTAATATTTTCATCATACCATTGAATAACTAAATTAATATATATTTCACCTAATATTCCACTATATTTCTCATAGACTTTTAGTAACGATTTGTAGGCAGCTTCTCTCTCTTGAGGATTTTGACTTCTTACAAAAGACATTAATTTTTCCTTATTTTCAAATTTCTTTTTCAGTATCTTATCTTTTCTTTTAATAGATAATACAAATTCGAAATCGTTTGTCATTCGATCATAAATCTTAACAAGTGCACTTGGACCTGTGACCTCGAAAATATTTATGAGTTTTTCTTCTTTTTCAGAAAGTGTATACTTTCCCATAAGTCTCTTATGTCTAAGAAATTCTGTATACACTGGATCAATTTTTCTTATTAGCTCATTAGCTTTCTTCTGACTTAATAAGTTTTTAAACCAAATATCAAAATAAAGTAATTTATTAGAAATTTCTGTCCCAAGTAAATCCATCTCAGTAACTAATGCAGAATATTTATTGGAAGTAGTGTCAGAACTATAGTGCAAATGTGCATAGCCCATTATTATGTTGATATTTTCAGAGATCTTTTCAATTTGTCTAAGAATCGTTAGAAATTTTTGGGTAGTGATAGAATTATTTAGAGAAGATTTTGACTTTTCAAAATTTTTGATGTCGTTATTTATTTGTTCTATATAAAACTTGGAATCAATATTTTTATTATCTATAAGATCTTCTAGATTCCAGTTTCCTAATATGGGTTTTTCAAATAATATCATAAATTAAATATATTCTCAAGTTTAAGTCATATTAATAGTTATCATCCTATAGATAAGTAAATTTAAAAATCTATTGAGCTATAAAATGTATAAATTTGTAACTAATAATTAACACAAATTGATCTCATGAATATTAAAATTCTGATCTATAAGTAAATATTTGCTAACTATTTAAGGTCTTCAAGTAAACTATCATCTCGATAATTGTTTGGATCTAATCTAAATCCTCTTGTCGATTCATATGGAATCTCAGTTAATTTTAGATTGTAATCAAGATTTTTTTTCTTAAATTGTTTTGATAACCATAATACAAATTGTTGTTCCAAGGTGACCCCTTCTTCGTTAATTATATCATGATAAATTTCGGTTAATTTTTCAATAAATATTGGGTCAAAATATATTTGGAAAAATTCCCAGCCAAATGAGTTACCGGTAGAAGAAACTTCACAATCAATCTTTAATCTTACAACTAATTCTAATTCTTCTATATATCCAATAATTTTTTTTCGTTCTTTTTCGAAATTCAAACACGCTCCAGAAATTATAATTGGTGGAGATTTGTCTAAAACTTTATTCAATAATATAAAATAGAAAAAGAAATATAAAAATGCATCTATGATTTTGTCCCTTTAGGAAGTATGTAATTTCATATAATTATAGATTTATCAGATATAAATAAAATCTACACAAATAATATAATATAAGAGATATAATTTGCTTCATGAAAACGGTCCTGTTAACTTAAGACTATTTCACCTCCAATATTGAATACAATAATATTTCTGAATTTTGAATTATAGATAAACGAATAATTTCATCCAATTGTATACATTTTGTAGATCACAATTGTTCCTATCCTTTTGCTTGATACATGGATAATAATCATCAAAACATTCCGTCCTATCCTTAAATACTGCATTACTCTTTCAATCAG
>JBHIVA010000023.1:0-33841 GCA_042138015.1 Nitrososphaeraceae archaeon
ATGAATATATCGCAAAATATCCTACACCAGAAGAAGCCTCAAAACATGCTATGGAAGCAAAAGTAACAATGCATCACTTTGAGAATGCAGTAAAAAAGGTAAAGAATCAGAGAGAGATGAAACCTGGAACAAAGAGTGGACATTCCCAATATGGATAGTCAAATGTGATAAAATTATTTTATTCCTCTACTCCTTTTTTGTAAAAATAAAATTATCACAAATGATGTAATTTTTTGTTTTCATATTTAATTAATAATGATTCTAATGAATTTTTTCCAATTATATATGAAATAAGTAATTAATTATGTAAAAATTAACCAATTAAATAAATAAAAACTTAATTTAATCTCCTTTAATTTAGTTGAGTTAATGAATACTATTGTTTTTATATCATATATGAGCATTATCAAGTATCAACTTTAGTATCATTATTGTATCATTACAATTACAATTACATTCTAGTTGTCAGATTACTACTGCACATTATTTTGTGAAATTTATTAGCTTTTTCCCTGTTTTTTCTCATATATTATTAAAATTTCATTAGAATTAATTGCTCTAAAGATATAAACACTGTTAAAGTAATTATATTATAAAATTAAATCATTAAAATCTCAATTTAAGCCTTCATAATACCAGTGAACTATAAAAAAGTAATAAGAAATAGACCTAACTTCAATGTTAAATGAGAAAAAAACCAGAAAATTTTGAATTTTTTCTATAGCTAACCTAATCACCTTAGGATTCATATAATTATATTTATATATTAATAGAATCGATTCAACAAATTAAGGAAGAGAATTATGGAATTAATACAGATATCGAATGTTACAAGAAAAGTTTCTACAAGTAAAAAAACTATCAGATTTACTCAGAGTATATGTCCTGACTGTAATATGATCCTTGATGCTGAAGTATTCGAAAGAGATGGGAAAGTATTCATGACAAAAACATGTCCATCACATGGCGAATGCGAAGAATTGTATTTTGGTTCTTTCGAGATGTACAAGAAATTTAGTACTTATTGGAAAGATGGCAAAGGAGCTCATGCACCTAACGTAATGGTAGACAAATGTGCTTGCCCAACAAATTGTGGTTTATGTACCAATCACTTATCACATTCAGGCTTATCAAATATGATCGTTACCAACCGATGTGACTTGACATGTTGGTACTGTTTCTTTTATGTAAAGAAGGGTCTAGAAGGCGCATATCTTTACGAACCAAATTATGAACAAATTAGAGCGATGATGAAAACTCTTAAAGCAGAAAGACCAATAGCTGGAAATTCAATTCAGGTTACAGGTGGCGAACCGATGTTACGTGATGATATAACAGATGTAATAAAAATTATGAAAGAAGAAGGGGTAGATCATGTTCAATTAAATACTAACGGTATCAAATTAGCAATGTCGCCAGAAACAATGCGTCAGGTAAGAACAGCTGGTGTAAGCAATCTTTATCTTTCATTTGATGGTGTTACACCCAGAACTAATCCAAAGAATCATTGGGAAGTTCCCTACACTCTTGAATCTGCACGAAAATGTGGAATGACTGTTGTTTTTGTTCCAACAGTAATAAAATCCATAAACGATCATGAATTAGGTGGAATAATCGGATATGCGCAAAAGAATATGGATGTCGTACATGCAGTAAACTTCCAGCCTGTTTCACTTACTGGAAGAATGAATAAGAAGGAGAGAGAAAAATATAGAATAACAATTCCAGATTGTATTGAACGAATTGAAGAACAAACGAATGGCGAAATTTCTAAAGATTCTTGGTTACCAGTTCCATCCTGTATGCCTATGACCGATGTAATAGAAGCATTTAGTAAAAAACCAAAATACGAATTATCTATTCACTTTGCTTGTGGTGCAGGAACATATGTGTTTGAAGACGTGCAAACTAAAAAACTAATACCTTTGACCTCTTTTGTAGATATTAAAGGTTTATTGGAGTATTTCGAAGAGAAAGCGGATGAATTACGCTCTGGAGCTAATAGATATTGGACAATGCTTGAAGTTGTTCGTAAACTAAACCAATTTGTAGATAGAACAAAACAACCTCATGGTCTTAATTTGGCAAAGATGTTCTCAAGTATACTTTTGAAACGTAATTTCGATGCTGTAGGCTCATGGCATGTTAGGTCTCTTTTCCTTGGTATGATGCATTTCCAAGATAAATATAATGAAGATTTAGAAAGGTTGCAAAGATGTGATATCCATTACTTGACACCTGACCTTAGGATAGTCCCATTCTGTGCATTTAATGTTATTCCAGAATGGTATAGAGATAGAATTCAAAAGAAGTATAGTATTCCAGTTGAAGAATGGGAAAAGCAACATGGTCAAACACTAGAAGCCGGATTATATAGAGGATTAATGAGACGTGGTAAACCAGAAGCTCAAATGGGTTGTGCTTTATCTGAAATGCACAAGGCCGCTGCACAAAGTGAGATAGAAGATCATAAAGCAGTAGATTTAAGAAATGGTATGGCTGGCGCATAAAATATCTTTTTATTCCTTTTTTTAAACACAAATTATGACAAATTGTAAATATAAAATTTAATATTACTCAAATCAAATCTTGTTTATCTATTTTATTCAATAACAATTCAATAACTTGCAATAACTTTAATTGACGTATCATTATAATCGAATAATATTATGTCTGCAATGAAATATGTTCTTCTTGAACCTATGGGCGAAATAGCATTAATCAAGATCAACAGACCAGAAGCGCTAAATTCTATGAATCTAGATGTTATATGGGAATTATCTAAAACTATTGATATTGTTGGAGTTGATGACTCTATTAAAGCAGTTATCATAACTGGTTCGGGTGAAAAATCTTTTTGTGCTGGAGCTGATATATCTTATATGGTTAATATAGGACCTGTCGAAGCTGAAAAATATGCATCTTCAGCCCAAGCAGTACTAAACAAAATAGAAAAATTAGAAAAACCAGTAATTGCTGCAGTAAATGGCTTTGCATTGGGTGGAGGATGTGAATTAGCCCTTGTATGTGATATAAGAATAGCATCATCTAACGCAAAATTAGGTCAGCCAGAGGTAACAATTGGTATTCCTCCTGGTTGGGGAGGAACTCAAAGGCTACTAAGAATAGTAGGGCCATCTAAAGCAAAAGAATTAATTTTTACTGGAAAAATGATTAATGCTGACGAAGCATACGAAATAGGCCTTGTCAATAATGTAGTTAAATTAGATGATAAAGATGAAATACCAGATCAAGTTTCTCAAGACGATGTAGTTAAAGTAAAGGAAAGAGACAAAGAAATTGCTAAAATTTTGAATAAAAAGCTAATAAATGAAACGCTCTCATTAACAAAGGAAATCACAAAAAATAGTTATAATGCCATAAAAACTAGCAAGTTCTTGATAAATAAAGGAATGGACATGGATATAGATTCAGGTCTAAGAATGGAAATATATGGATGGGCATTATGCTTTGCACATGAGGATCGCCAGAAACTTATGTCAGATTTTCTGAATAAAAGTAAAAAGAAATAAAGAGAAAAAATTTGGACTTTATAAATTAGAATTATTTGAAAGTTGGACGATAACGATACATCTTACAATATGTGTGGTTATTCAATTAAATAATTTTTGCACCACTACTAGCCTTGCACAAATAAACCTTACTTGCTATATGTGACTCATTGAATCCTGCTTGAATTGCATTGAGGATATTTTCAGAATTTCTATCCGTTTTTAAAATCGCTATAATTGATGGTCCTGCGCCGCTGATGGTAAAAGCAAGTGCACCTGCATCAAGTGCATATTTTTTCACAATTTCATAACTAGGTATCAACTTCTTTCTAACAGGCTCTATTATCATATCATCTATCCCTTTTGAAATCATATGTACATCCTTTAAAGCAAATCCAGCAACTACAGTACTAGCGTTAGAAATATTCTGTATAACATTTTCTAAAGACACATTCTTTGGAAGTATATTTCTGGCTGCTTCTGTCTTCTTTTTAGGTACTGTAATCTGAGGAATTCCTACTATGATATTGAGATCAGAAGGAGGCTCTATTTTTATAAATTCTATTTTTGGCGAGTTTCTCACTATTACGAAACCACCTAACAATGATGATGCAACATTATCATAATGTTTTGTACCTGCAGATGCAATTTCTCCTTCTGCAGCATAATCTACCAACCGATTATCATTTATTTTTAATTCAAATAACTTGTTAAATGCAAATGCTGCTGCTACAGAGGAAGCTGAACTACTACCAATCCCATACCCGCTAGGAACTCCCTTGAAAATATCTATCTCTATGTCATATAAAATTCCGAAATCTTTAGCCATTTTTCTAACTACTAGACCAGAAGAATTCTGTTCCGTTTCAATAGGAACTTCTGAACCTGATTGAATAATTTGATTGATTGTAATTTTATTATTTTTCGAATGTTTTCTAGTTAACTTTACTTTGTCTTCAAATAAATCTAATGCTAGTCCAAAAATATCAAAGCCTGGACCCAAATTAGCAGTAGAAGAAGGCGCCGTAGCAGTGCAAGTATCTGTCATATTCAATATTGAATTTCTTCTCCTTGA
Source organism: Nitrososphaeraceae archaeon (assembly GCA_042138015.1). Taxonomy (GTDB): domain Archaea; phylum Thermoproteota; class Nitrososphaeria; order Nitrososphaerales; family Nitrososphaeraceae; genus TH1177. The sequence goes on from JBHIVA010000023.1 coordinate 4,588, forward strand.
TTAAGTATTCTGGTTAAGGTAGCAGATAGTTCTATAAATCCATTCAAAGTTAAATTGGACACAGGAATTAAATCTGAATTTAAACCATTTTCAAAAATATTTCTAATAATATCTTTGCTAAGAAGAGAAAATTCAAAATTATCTTCATTATCTAATGATTCTCTTAAAGCTGAGTTAGAAGATGTCCATTCGAGGATACTTTCGAGATTGTTCAATATCAAATCTTTTTTTGAGAGAACGTTGATCTGTGCTGTTTTCAGTCTTAAATTAATAGAAGTGGATAATAATGATAACGATACAAAATTTATAGGTGAGGAAACAAGTACTCCATCCATTAAAAAGATAGTTGCCTTATTTTCTGAATGAATATTATAGACAAAATACGCTCCACTAGATCTGTATGCAAAGAGTTCAATCTGACCTGGAGTATCAACCAAAACATACTCTGGATTTAATTCGCTGATATCATCTTGAATTTCTTGAATCTTTGTTGCAATTAAGTCATATGCCATAATTATAGAACCATTAGGTCCAAGTCCATACCTTTCTTTTAGCTCAGTAATATCAATATAATTTCTAATATCAATATCTGGAATATACGGCAAGTCTTCTACTGCAGGATCTAAATTTAATGCAATAGAATTATTTTCACGATCTTGATACCATTGTTCGAGATTTGAAGTCAATAATGATTTACCGGAACCGGCCGTTCCAGTAATAAAAATCATTTTCATATTAATTTATTTATCAATGTACAAATATTATGGTTTTTAAATCGCACCTTTTTTTATTATAATAACCACAATCCCTGAATAAAAAAGTTATATTCTATTAAATTGATTGATTATTATATACCTAAATTAGTTTACTGATTAGATAAAGTGAACTGGCGACTAATAGCAATTATTGTTAGTCTTCTTCCTATGATTCTCTTATTCATATTTTCGCCTATATCTCTAAGTGATATTTTCAGCGTAGGAGTAGTTCCTTTTTTACTTTCAGTTGCCTTTAGTTTGGGCAAGGTATTTTTACAAGCCTATAGGTTTAAATATTTTGTAGACAAGTTTTTGGGATATAAATTAGCCTCTTCTTCTAAACTCATATTGGTTCGAGTTGGTAGTGAATTTGTGACTAATACCACACCATCATATGTTGGAGGAGAAATAGTTAGAATTGCTTGGTTAACTAAGAAAAATGTTCCACCTGGAATAGCAGCTTGGATTGCTACAATGGAAATAATTGCTGATGTATTCGTCGGAACAATTCTTTCATTAATGGCTGGAACTATTGCTATTTACAACGGAGCTACATTAATAGGAACAATAATTATTTTAGTTTCAATTACCGTTTTAGGCTTTTGGTTACTAGTAGTTACTTTTTCAGCTAAATATAATATTCAATTACCTAATTTTGTAACAAAATTAATTAAAAAATTTCTATCTAAAGAAAGATCCCAAAAAATCATCAATTATACAAATGTTGCTATAGCTGATCTATGTATAATGAGTAAAGAGAATTTCAACTCTTCAAAAACAATTAAGATTTTCTTTGTCGGTATAGTTATCACATTTTTTGCGTTTGTATCTCAAGGTATGTCTTTTTTAATATTAGGTGGATTAGTCGAACCAAAATTAGGATTGTATAATTCTATCCTAGCAACTGCTGCTTCGACTCAATTAGGTAGTCTGCCTATAACCATTGGAGGCTCTGGTATAACCGAATTGGGTTTATGGGCATACGTTTCTGGATTGGATCGCATTCCATCATTGAATGATGTATTAGAGGACTCTCACTTAACCGTAATAATATCTTGGAGGATCGCATCTTATCATATTCCATTGATTATCATGTGGATAGCGTTAATGAAAATTACGGTAGATAAAGGAATCTCTATTAGAAAACCAAAATAGTTAGTTTATTTAGTCGATAATAGACAATCTATAGGATAGAGTTAGATACTTGATAGTTCAAAATTTGAAATAGGGTTCAATAAATGAAATTTATTATTCTTCTTCGCTGTCATTCATAGTTGAGGATATTCCTTCAGATTCAACATCCATCAGTTGTAACTCAACTAATTCAAACTGAAAAATATAATCCATTTCCAACATATACTGCATTTTAAGAAATTCTCTAGTTTTATCACTAAGTTTACCTTTGGACATTTTTATTTTAAATTCATATACAAATCCCTTCATGAATTTTGAAAAATCATGGAATATTGGTACATCAATCCCCTCTACAATAGTTCTTCCATCAGGTAGTGCTTCATACAATTGTATATCTAATTTTTTATCTTTATCGTAGATCTCTAGTATATAGCCAACTCGATTTAATGTTTCAAACTCACTTAATTCAATAGACCTTATTTCTTCTTCGACCCATTTGGGAATACCTTCCTTTTCAGATGTCTTGCTAGAGCTTTTTCTCGGCATTTTATTAATATAAAATATTTTACTAGATAAAAGCTTTCACGCTATAGTTAAATTTCAACTATGACCATATTTAGTTCATATCTGTTAAAAACTCGTAAAGAAAAGGTAATATTCTTAATTACGAATAGTTTCAGTTAAAATATAGATTCAACTTTATTATGGATCATTAAAGATAAATCATATAGGATTTGAAAATAATACATTAATTTTAAAATTAATTTTCATGTTGTAAAATATCATGAGCAATAACTAGCCTATATTATTGTTTTCATATTGGTCAAAATCAATCTTATTTATTATCTCTGCCAAATTTTTAATATCATTTTCAAAGGTTGACAATAACTGCCTATTATAAATGGTGGCAGCAGGATGATATGTTATGAAATACTTCCTATGATCCTTTTTAATTATCTTTCCTCTATGATGTGTTAGTGATTTCAAACCAAGTATGTATGAGCTTGCAATATTTCCCAAAATACATATCAGTCTTGGTTGTAACAATTCAATTTGTTTGTCAAGGTATTTAGTGCATAGATCTTTTTCCTCATTTTTAGGTTGTCTATTATTTGGAGGCCTGCATTTTACAATATTTGTAATGAAAACATCATCCTCATCAATGTCGTACTTTTTTAAGATTTTTCTCAGTATTTTGCCCGCAGCGCCAATAAAAGGTCTTCCTGCCTGGTCTTCATAAAAACCAGGAGCTTCTCCTATAATCATTAATTGTTTTCTAAATCCTCCTTCCCCCGGAACAGCTTTTTTTCTAAAATTTGATAAGTGACATAACTTACATATTCTAATATCATTTGCTAGATTATTCAGTAAATTGATATTATAATTCATTTAGTTTGTTATAATTTTTAAGCATATTAAAAATTTATTACTTGACAAAAAAGTATATTTAAAAAGCATAATCATGAGCATTGAATTTTTAGCACATTATTTTAGTTGTTTATAAACCTAAAAAACTAGATTAAATGACTATTCGTTTATACTAAAGACTAAAATTAGTTTGTTTATTATTTCGCAGTATGATTATAGACAATTGCACATTTCCTGACAATCTGCTTTATGATATTGAAAATTTTACGTGGATAGATGTTTCAAACAAAAACTCCATAAAATTAGGGATAACTCCAATCATGATGTCTATTTCTGGAAAGTTACTATCAGTTAGAATAAAAGAAGAAAACCAGACAGTTGACAGGGGAAAACGTATTGGTTCAATCGAGAGTTTAAAATATTTCGGCATATTAAGATCACCTATTTGTGGGAAAATAGAAAAAAACAATAAAAAAATTATCGAACAACCTAAGTTGGTAAATGATAGTCCTTATGAATATGGGTGGTTTGTTAAGATCAATCCGTCAAATTTGGAAGAGGATATCAAATATTTGAAGAATATACACGATTGCAATAAGATATTCCACGAAACTATAAAAAATCTAGGTATACGATGTTTCAAATTTTTTCCGGATCATGAACTATATGAAATCGGATCAGAATGTGCAGCGACACTTTCAAAATTGGATGATCTAATTCCTAGAATTAAGATAGGAGAGATAATATATTTAGTATCTGATGATATAACCGCTGATTTGGAACTCGAGAGATGGTCCAAAGAACGCTCTCAAACTATAGTAGATATGAGAAAAGAAGAAAATTATTTTCACTTTTTGATAAGAAAAAAAAATGGCAATTAAAAAATTAATTATTTGAATAATTACTTTTCAATTGGATTAGCAATCATGTTTCCCCACTCTGTCCATGATCCATCATAATTCTTCACATCTTTATATCCAAGCAGATGTTTTAAAACAAACCATGTATGGGAAGAACGTTCTCCTATTCTACAATAGGTTATTACTTCTTTTTCTGGGGTTATACCTTGTGCTTGATATAAATTCTTAAGTTCATCAGCAGATTTGAAAGTTCCATCCTCATTAACTGCTTTTCCCCATGGAATATTTGCCGAGCCAGGAATGTGCCCACCTCTTTGTGCATGTTCCGTAGGATATTCTGGAGGCGCTGTGATTTGACCAGTAAACTCTTGAGGACTTCTTACATCTACCCTCACAGTTTTTTCAGATTTTAGAGAATCTTTTACCTGGTCTAGGAAAGCCCTTAAACTTGAGTTCGGTTCCGAAGGAGTAATATTTCCGGTTGAAAAAGTAGGAATGTCTTTTGAAATTGGCCTATCTTCTTCAAGCCATTTTTTCCTACCTCCGTTCATTATCTTTATATTTTTTATACCATAATATTCAAATACCCAAAAAGCGAAGGCTGCAAACCAATTATTAAAATCTCCATATAAAACAACAGTAGTATCTTCATTTATCCCAGATTTCTGTAATAAGTTTAGACACGATTCCTTAGAAAGTATATTTCTCGTATTTGGGTCGTTTATATCATTTTTCCAATCAAATAATACTGAATTTGGTATGTGACCAAGAAAATAATTAGTTTTTGGATCATAATCTACTTCCGCGATACGTACGTTTTTATCATTAATATGTTCTTCTACCCATTTTGTATCAACTAATACATTAGGATTAGCATATTCCATAAATAATATAATTAATAACCCATTATAAATATCAGATCTTTAAAAATATTTTTCTACGAGTTAAATATTAGAAATTTAGACTTATTATATGGATAAATTAGATGATATTTTTCAAATGCAACAAGATCTAGAAAAATTTGTCACCTCTTCTAGATATCCAAAAAAATTGGAAGCCAGAATTTCAGCTTTGTCCGTAGCTATTATACATGAGGCTGTAGAGCTTCAAAGACTAACGAATTGGAAATGGTGGAAGAAATCTCAAGATTTTAATGTTATACTTGCAAGGGAAGAATTGGTAGATATTCTTCATTTTGTTATACAAGCTTCTTTAGAACTAGGGATGAGTCCCACAGAATTAGTAAAAGAATATTCTAAAAAACACCACATTAATAAAAAGAGGCAAGAAATTAGATACTAAACACTAGTGATTTTATTTTTTTAAAATCTGTCAATCCAATTTCATCTATTATATGTATTTTATTCCTAAAATTATCAATCTCTTCTAAGGAAGATGATATTATAGGATATCGACCATTCGCACCAATAATTCTATTTTGTCTATTAACTCCTTCATTTTTTAAAGATAAAAGAGCCTGTCCAGATAAATGTCCTTTGACATCTTTTCCGCAAATTACAAGATATCGCAAGTTTTCATTTGCCTTTATAAATTTTAAAATAATATCAATACCTTTATTTTCCGAGAGTAATCTTCCAACAATCGATATCTTGTTGATGAGTTCTTCATCATTTCCAATTTTATATAATAAATCTAAACTAGATAGAGTACAAATTGCAATATTTTCACCTTTTCCCAAGAAATATTTTTGTTTGATGGGAATTAAATAATAACAGCAACTTCCACAAATTTTTTCTATTTTAGTTCTTAACTTCATATTTCTGGTATTGTTGTTTTTATAATTGGAATTTGTTTGAAATTATCCACTAGTTTGAAATTATCAATTTTCTTCCTTGATTTCTGATTTTCTTCTCTTAGACTGTATAATCCCCATTAACTGAAACCCGTATTCGATATTATGTTTCACATGATTTATACCATGTTTTCCTTTTGGAATAAAACCTCCATCCAAGACATTTTCCAGATAAACTTTTGTTTTTTTTATCGAGTTGGCTGCGTGTTGAAGTTGACTATCAGATAATTTTCTTCCAATTTCCTTTTCAATTACATCGCTAAAATTTTCAGTCTCAATTAATTTTCCATAATCTTGAATTTTTTGATAATTACTGCACAAATCAGCAATTTTTTTCTGGTCAGATTCTTGAAGATTTGAATACAACTTAAGTAAATCTTTTTCTGTCCTTCCTGTAAACAATTCTAATATACTAATGGTTTCAGTATTATTACCTTCTAATCTTTTATCTTGAAATTCAAAAGATCTTATTTTTTGAAGTTCTTGGTTGATGTTGGATTTAGATTTCTGATAGTAATTGTTAATTGAAAATAAATTAACAAGATTTCCATCAATATCTTTGTTGTATTTAATTATATGCATGAGATTAACAATAATTACAGGATAAATTAGTTTTAAATTTTCTTCAAGTTTATGATGATTTTCCATTACATCTTTATAAACGTTGAAGGTGACGGTATTTACAACCTCTTTCTTTTTCTCATCTGCTATCCTGGAAAATATTGTTAATAGATCATAGATCTGTGACTGTGAGAAAACAAAGTTATTTTTTACAGAGCATATGGCTAATATCTTTAAAACATGAAACCATTTGTCAGAAGGAGTTATAGATCCGTTATGATTTTTTAATACTTCAATAATTTCATTTTTAACAGTATTGTTATTAAAATTAAGTAAAGTAATTACATTCGTAATAATATCCGTAATTAGAACATTTTCATCATTCCAATTTTGTAAAATTATATGTTTATTTTGCATAAATGAAGAATCCCTGTTCATTATTACTTTTCTTATGATATAAATTTTCATATTAAAGATTTCTTAAATTGTTTATATCTAATTAGTAAACAGAATTATCTACCATAAGTGATTACTGCTCGAAAGTATATTAATATTATATTTTGACAAATTAAGATTAATTATAATATGACAAGTGAAGGAATCGTCTTGATATATACCGGAAAAGGTAAAGGAAAGACTACTGCTGCATTAGGGATAGTTTTAAGAGCAGTTGGCCATGGTTTAAAAGTTTTGATGGTTCAATTTATCAAAGGAGAATGGTATTATGGAGAACTCTCTAGTTCTAAAAGACTTGAACCAGAATTTGAGATGATTGCAGCGGGAAAAGGATTCATAGGAATTTTAGATGATGATCATGAATTTGAGGAACACAAAAAGGCTGCTGGAGAAGCTATTAGACTAGTACAGGCGAAGATAAGATCCAATTCATATGATATAGTTATACTTGATGAAATTAATTATGCTATCAAACTAAATCTAATCACTTCCGATCAAGTTTTAAAACTCATAGATATAAAACCGAAAAAAACCTCTCTAGTATTAACAGGCAATTATGCACCCAACGAAATAATACAGAAAGCGGATTTGGTAACTGAGATGAATGAGATAAAACATCCATTTAAAAGAGGAATAAAAGCAAAAAAAGGAATAGATTATTAATTAATCTATAATTTAACAGGTAGCTACATAATTAATATGTAGTTCATTTAGGTAAATAAAGGATGGATGAATTAAAAAATATCCCTGAAGAAGGGGATATAGTCTTTGCTAATGTTAAACAAGTTACCAATCATGGCGCTTATGTCTCTTTAGAAGAATATGGTAGTCTTACTGGATTTTTACATATATCTGAGATTGCAACTGGATGGATAAGAAACATCGAAAGATATGTTAGACCAGGACAAAAGATTGTCTTAAAGGTGATTCGAGTAAATAGGGCAAGATCAGAGGTTGACTTGTCATTAAAACAAGTATCAGGAGAGGAAAAAAAATCCAAAATCATAGAAGTAAAGAAAAACGAGAAAGCAAATGTATTCATGAAAATAATTCAAGATAAAACTCATTTGTCATCAGAACAGATTAAAGAAATTGAAGACAAAATATTAACTAAATATGACTATGTATATGATCTATTTGAAGCAGTTGCAAAAAAAGGTGTAGAAGTATTAGATATATTTGAGGTACCAACTGACGTTAAAAAAACAATTGAAGAGGAAAGTAGTAAAATTTCTATTGCACATGTTGAAATCAGAGGAATAGTTGAAATCTCATCCCATAAACCGAATGGAGTAGATATAATAAAATCAATCTTGGGAAGTGTTGAAACAAAGGGAAATACAAAAATATTGATCACATACATAGCTGCTCCAAAGTACAGACTTGTTGTTGCGGCCGATAATTTTAAAATGGCTGAAAAATCTCTCAATAATTGTATAGAAAAGCTAAAGATAGCAATAGAAAATGAAGGGGGACAATTTAACTTCATAAGACAAGAATCTAAGAAGACTCAACAGCAGTTAATTCATTGACATGAAACATCTGCTCCGAAAATGCAACGAGTGTAACAGGTATACTTTAAAATTCAAGTGTTCTGTTTGTCTTACTGATACCAGTGATCCAAAACCTGCAAAATTTTCTCCTGAAGATAAATATCTAAAATATAGAGTTTCAGATTATTATTCAAAAAATCTAGATCTATAATTGTGTTAGATTTTCTTTAATCTGGTATCTATAAATCTAAATATAAAAGTCTAAAAATTCTAAAACCTTTTAAATAAATTAAGATTATTTATTGTATTTATAATTTTAAATATTTACTGATTTTTAACTAAATAAAAAAAGAATTGGAGATTTTTATTTACTTTCCAATGCATATACCGCTTGGATTAGATGTCATACAGTTATTTTGATCGTATTGGTTGTTATTGGTATTCACTGGTAATCCATTAGCATTGTTTATATCGATGGTATTCATGAGAACGTTGTTAAAGAAAACAAAGTTATTATTACTTTGGTTATCTACGTAGAGTCCATTTTGTGATTCTGTGATAGAATTCAAAGATATGTGTGCATTATCTGAGTTCACTAATGTTACTCCTGCTAGATCGTTGTTGAATAATATATTGTTAGTAATGTCACTTTGTTGTGTCGAGTGTCCTGCAATACCTATTGCATTATTCATTATTGTTGAAAGTGTTGTTTCTATAACTGAAGCACCAGTACTGAATATACCTATTTGATTATCTTTTGAAGTTACTTCAGAAACTAGAAGATTCTGACATCCAGTACATAATACACCAGCTTGGAATCCTTCAATCGTACCATCTAATATCTGTACATTGTTATGATTAGGTACCATAATCCCTACCTTGCTAGAATCTTTTGGTGTTGGTACTGTAGCATCTGCTGGAGTTACGTCTGGTCCAGTAATTGTATGTCCATTAAGGTCGACTGTGATAGAATCAGCTCCTATTATAATACCATCTGTTTCATTACAAACTAAGTTTGCTGTTAAAACTACATTTGTTGTAACTACCTGACCACATGATGGGCTAGTTGCTAGTGGGGCAGTCTGTGGTGTAACTTGTTGTTGTGTTTGAGCACTTAGAGGTATTGGCTGCATTGTTATTCCTGCAATAGCAGAAAAAGACACTATCGCTGCCAACATATATGCCATTAGTGTTCTGTTCATTTAGTAGATGGTTTGGTATTGAGATATTTATGTTGATCTATTATTTTTATTATAACTAAGTATATACGATATTTAATGTAACTATTTATTAGTACAATTGCTACTTATTATATAACTAGAGTTAATTCCAGAATATATCTACACAATAAATTTATTTACAAATAAAAAATTAGGATACTTAAGAAAAAATCTTTGCGAATAAAACTAACTTTAAAGATTATAAGGTCAAATCTTTTAGATTATTTGTTTAATAAATTTTCAAAGATTTTTAGAACTTAATTAAATTCAAAGAATTATAAAGAAAAAAAGAATTTAATTATTGCATGAAAGTAGCTATTGCCGGTGCAGGTGTATCTGGTAGTTATCTAGGTTTCTCCTTACAAAAAAGAGGACATGATGTTACTATTTTTGAATCATCAAAAAAAGATACTCATTGGGCAGTATGCGCTTGGGGAGCATCAAAGAATGTTCTTGAAATTTTTTCACGTAACGTTGGATTAAATTTTGACGACTATATTTTTCATCAAGGAAAAAAAATACGTATGGATTTACCCAATAACAAGACAGAATTTTTGGAGCTTGACGGACTTGTAACCTATGACAAACAAAAATGGGAACACGATTTATTGAAAACTGTAAATGTAATTTATGATTTTAAATGTAATTTAATTTCTTTCCCATTTTCAAATTATGATTATGTTCTTGATTGCACTGGATTACATAGATCATTATTGCCAAAATCTAGAGAGGATTTTATTATTCCAGCTTATGAATATCTAGTAGAAAATATTGTTAGTCATAATGAATTCTATGTGATAGGCTATAAGGGAGCCAGAGGATATTTTTGGTATTTTCCCTTGGAGAAAGGTAAGGGTTTTGTCGGTGCAGGAGATCTAGATAGGAAATACTATGGGATAAAGGAATTTTTCAAGAATAATCCTTCTGCTAAAATACTAAAAAAAATAGGAAGACCAATTAGATTGTCTCCACCAAAGAGAATGGAGCCATTTTTTCAAAAGAATGTTATAGGAATAGGTGAAGCCATCGGATGCGTATTTCCAATGCTAGGAGAAGGAATTATTCCCTCACTACTATGTTGTCAGATATTTCTTGATGTTTTTGATGATAATCCTTCTAGCTTTAATTATAAATTATACAGAAATCTTGTTCTAAAAAAATTTAACTACTATGATGACGTTTACAGAATCCTGAGACTAAAAATGGATAATAAGTTAAGTACTATTAAACACTTTCATTTGTTGATGAAAATGTATAAACATATGAAAAAAGATGAAAGAAGATTTGGATTTGAAATAAACCTTGAAAAAATGAATAAATTTGTAAATTCCCTGTAAGTTATATATTTTCATATCCTAAGTAAATAGAATTTCTATCTATTCAACAGTTTTTGAATATTTCACTCATTACCTAAATTTTCTGCTTTTTTATCCTTTATAGATAGTAATTGATATTAGATGAATATTTGCTAAGTTACAATGTAATTCCATAGGAAATTTAATACGTAAAATATTGAGACCTGAAATGTTAACTAGAGTTATACTATATTTCTTTTTCAAATTTTATTAAATACCACTTTTTAACCGATGATAAATGTATACCTGTATGTTTTGAAAACAAAAAATTTTTTAATGCTTTATATGAATATTGTAAACATCTATTTATGAAATATAAATATAAAATTTCGACCATAATTCCTGCTAGGAATGAAGAAAAATTTATTGATGAAACTCTTTCATCATTAATAAAACAAGAAATCAAACAACATAGGATATTAGTTGTAAATGATGGGTCGGAAGATGATACGAGAAATATCGTTTCAAAGTTTAAAAACGTTGAAATCTTAGATATAAAAAATAGGGGATTTAATGCTCAAGGAACGCCTCTTCTTGCTGGGGTGATCAATTCTGGATTAAGTAAAGTAAAAACTGACCTTAGTGAGTATGTCATGATTTTAGGTGCTGATCATATTTTACCATCAAATTATATGTCACTAATATTAGAACATATGGATAAAAATACTGAAATAGCAATATGTTCTGGACAAATTAATGGCGAAAATAGTGTAGTGCCTAGGGGATCAGGCCGAATAGTGCGAAGTGATTTCTGGATGAGAATAGGATTACAATACCCTCTCAATTATGGATTTGAAACATATTTATTAGTAAAAGCTCAACAATTAGGATACAAAATTCAAGTATTAAGTAATTTATTAAGTTCTACCAAGAGACCTACAAGAACTTCTTATAAAGAAGAGACGTATATTTCATATGGTAAATCACTTAAAGCTCTGGGATATAGTTCACTATATTCAATAGCGAGGATAGGGTTAATATTTTTAAAAAATCCTATAGGTGCCTTATACATGGCAAAAGGCTATCAAAGCCATAACGTAAATCTCTATGAAGAAGATTTACGAAAATTTTTAAAGAGTCTTCAACATAAAAGAATAAAAAAATATCTATCACGAATTAATATAATTGATTAAATCACTAGATGATATAATTTAAATAGACTATCTCTAGATTTGGAATTTTAATTACTCTGTATTAATAGTTTTAAACTATTATTGCTATCGTAAATTTTCATAACAACATCCTTTTAAATTATTATATTAATATCTTCGATTAAATATTCTTCATGTTTTCACAGAATTGTGATCAGATCCAATTTTGTTATAAAGCGAAAAAGTTCGCATGGTTTGTTTAATATATCACTTTATCCATCATAATTTATTTTTATTTTTGCATTGAAAATAGAAATGAAATATGATTCAATACTTCTAAATATCCGGAATACAATTTTGGATTATACATCTTATTGATAGCAATACATCTTTATCTTATAATGATAATTAAATAATGCTTAATAAAGTTCTATTAGTTGAGGTAAATTCCTCTAAATTTCTTCTATACTATATCGTTAATTGACTGTAAATATAAAGAATATAAATTATATTGTTTATGCTAAACAGAAAGATAAAAATCCTGTCACCCTGTGTATCGCAAATGAGAATAATTATAATCTAATCAATTAAAATCCTGAGCTCATACAAATGTATAAGCTACTTAATGTTATCTCCAAAATACAAACAATCATAATAATTTCATCTAACAGCTCAAAAATAGTATATTCTAAAACAGCTGTTATAGACTAAACCTTACGCTATAACTAATTATCATATTTCTCATTATTGAAAACTACTAATGCATTAAAGTTTTAAAACATGATTTAAAAATCCTTGATCACTTTCCACAAGAACATGATACATACTCAGTAACTTAAAACATGTCAATTATAAAATCTGATTCTTATAACCTGTAACTAGGGGTATATTTACTATCTAGACACCGGAATCTTGATGAATTTGATATAATCCTTTTGAATTTTGGAATGAACGTGGTAAAATTTATAGGAAAAATTCTGTATATTACAAAAGTAAAGCAGTACAAGAAGATGTTCTTCTAAATCACATAAATCTATTTACTGAACCTTTTACTTCTGTTCTAGAACTTGGATGTGGGTTTGGATGAATAGCTAAATAATTACTAAAATACCTATAATGGTATTAAGGAATATGTTGTAGTAGATCTATCTCCTCATAAGATAGAAAATACAAAATTATAGTGGAATTCAATCTCTAAATCACAAGTATCTCTTGCATTTCAGGTAACGGGATATACGTCCATCGTTTTAATCAAAAAAATTGAGATCTTGATGATCTATTTATCATTGTCAATTTTTTCATCGGAGGTCTTATGTTTACCTTTAGTAATTTTGGATAACATTTCTCTCATTTCTTTTTTATCTTGTTCTGTAACTTTTCCATCTATTAGATCTATCACGAATAACCACATGGTTGCTCCAATTTTATTCTCTTTAAATAATGCTTCTGCTTCTACTTTCCACTGACTTTTTCTATGCCAATATCCTATTATTATTCCTAGAGGAACATATAATGCAATAAAGAGTAAAGCAAATCCTATAATATTACCTCCAGTTAGAGCGTCCACGGATGGAATTTTATCCAATAATAATTTGTATTGAATTGTTATAAAATTAGCAAAGGTCATGATAAAGATTAAATAAATACTATGTCCCTGTCTAAAATCTAACCAACGTCTTCGAAACCAGCTATTATCTTTTTTATATTTCAATATACATGTTATTATTTCATTTTAGTTAAATTGTTTACGATATTCATCGAATATAGATTATTTATTATATTGAAATTTCCTTTTCTAAATAAGATATTAGCTGATTGATTAATATCCTCAATTGTTCTATAGTCTACTAAATAAATTCCTTCACTCTGAATGGTGTTTTTATTATAAGAATCAAAAGTTCGATTTTCCTTTAACATAATTTTCATCCAGCCTTCTAGATAATTTTCTCCATATATTTTGGCATCTGACTCTGTATTATTATTTATCCATTCTATTGCAGTAAATAGATCCTGGTTATCCTCTATATCTACTGAATTAAATTGCATACTCGCAGGAATAAAAAAGTCAGTATTTTCTCTGAATACTGCATAGATAGGAAATGGCATTTCATTAGGCATTAACATATACGATAATCCAGTAATAACAAAAAACGAAATAATTACTGAAAAAATTATACTATTACTCAACTTTTGAGTCTTATATAATAATGAAATTATACCAAAAAATGAAAAAATAGATATAAAAATCCCCGAAAGTATAATCCATCTATCTGGAAGAAGCAAGTTAGTGTTTGGAAAGATTATCCAACTCATTGATCCTATTAAAACCACTGTGGTGGAGATATAAAGAATACTTGATTTTAAGTATCTAAGTCCAATAATAAAAGTGGGTATATTAAGTATATTTATTTTTATAAATAACAAAATCATATTTATTTGATTATATCTAAAATCAACTATGATTTTTTCCTCAAATATTTTTGTTATGTTATTAATTATAGGATTAGAATAATTTGGACTAAAAATTAATATAATTGTAAAGATGGTTAACACTATTCCCATTATTGCAAATAAATAAATCCATTTTTTATGGATGGTAAAGAATATTATCAAAGTTATAAAAGTTAAAAATGATATCATTATATCTATAAATATGGTTACAAATGTTAATGATGAAACCGAAAATAGATTGATTAAAGAATCTCGATTTTTGTAAGTTATAATATAAAACACAATAAACATTATAACTAGAGCAAGTACATCTTTATGCAGATCCCAACCTGTTCTTAACATTGAAATTTGGAATATTATAAATATAGTCATAAAAAATCCTTGAACCTTGGAAAGCTTAAGTCTTTGTGACCATAAGAATAATATAGTCGAGAGTAAACCATAACATATAGATGATAAGAATATGACTGTATTATAGGGACTTAAAGAGAATGCTGTATAGATTGTGTAAAGTAAAGATAAATAAATTTGAAATTCTTCAAAATTAAAATCTTTTTCAAACTGAATTATTGATGGTATATAATAATTAATAACATCATATCCTATTGGAAAGGGATGTGCTATTAATTCAGGGAGAATTTTAACAAAACAACCTATACAAAAGATTAAAAAAATAAAATATTCCCTTTTTACCAAATAAAAAAAATTTAAATAATACACTTTAGTAAGGTCAACTTTGTATTTTAAATTACTCCAATATTTTATATTCTAATATTGATCTAGTTGACTCTATTAGTTTAATGAGATCTTGTCTATTATGTACATATGATATCGCACCCATTTTGTTAGGCAAAAAGAATATTTTGTACTTTGTCATTAAAACAAAGTAAAAATATCTCAATTTTTCTTGATTACATGATGTCACATCAGCTGCATTTTTTATCTTAGTGATATCACCTTTCGGAAAATGGATATGAAATAATGATCCAATTCCAGTTACAATTGCTTTTATGCTATATTCATAAAAAATTTTTTCCAGTTTCGTTCGTATAAAATTTCCTAAATTATTTATTTTTTTATATACTTCATTTTTATTTTCCTTTAAGAAAGTCAAAGTTTGTAACCCTGAAACCATAGTGACTGGATTTGCAGAAAACGTACCACCACCAATTGAACAATATAAATCCTTTGATTTATTTGTTGGATTAGCCAATGATAAAATTTCCTTTTCACCACAGACTATCCCGATAGGCATTCCACCACCTGCAATTTTTCCAAGAGTAATCAAATTTGGCTCTAATTTAAACATCTTATAAGCTCCATTTATCGATAATCTAAAACCAGTAACGATTTCATCTAATATTAAAATAATATCATTCTTCTTTGCGAATTCTTGCAAACCATGTAAATAATCTTTTTCTGGTACTATACATCCAGCGCCGCCAAGTAAAGGTTCAATAATTATACAGGCTAAATCATTTTTTATAGAATTTAGAATTTTTAAGGATCCCTCTAGATCATTAAATGGTATTGATTTGATATATTTTCTCTCAGGACTAAATCCTAGGCCTTCTGCAGAATCAAAGGGGTAGTTTACAGTTTCTAAAAGAGTAGAGTTAAAACCATGCCATCCCCCAATAATTTTTATTATAAATTTTTTACGAGATTTAGCTCTGGCAAGGCGAACAGCATACATGGTTGCTTCTGAACCTGTAGAAGCAAATCTCATCATCTCTGCCCTAGGCATAAGCTTCTGAATTATTTCTCCTAATTCAACGCTCAGATTATTTACTGTACCATATAAAGTCCCATTCATCACTTGATTCGCTACTGCTTTTGAAATAATATTAGGCGAATGTCCTAAAATTAACGCCCAATGTCCCATCCAATAATCTGTATAAATATTATTGTCTACATCAGTGATAATTTTTCCTTTAGCTTTTTTTACAAAAAATGGATAGGGGTTAAAAAATCTAATATTATGACTTATCCCACCAGGAAAAATTTTGGCAGATTTTTTATAGAGAAGATTTGATTTCTTAGTATTAATTTCATAGATTTGTTGAAATTGATCTATTTTTTTATCTATTTTCATTTTAACTGTTTGAAAGAAATAAATAACTAATTTATAAGTTATAGGCGATCTTGCTAAAATATTAATAAACATTTCAAAAAGATTTTAGATTTAAAGGCCGAAGATTTATATGATACAGTGAAAGATGGAATTTAGAACGCAAAGCATAGGCGGCATCAATAATGATATTGGTCATAGACCAAAATGTGACTTATTGATCTCCAATTGCGCTCATATTATGAGGATTTAATAAAGTAATTAAATCTGAGAATGGTTACAAACCCGCACAATTCATAGTTGTCCGGCCGTACTCTTATATTTATAATTCAAAAAGGATTGACTCCGGTTGATCCTGCCGGACCCGACTGCTATCAGAGTGGGACTAAGCCATGCGAGTCGACGTAGCAATACGTGGCATACGGCTCAGTAACACGTAGTTAACATGCCCAAAGGACGTGGATAACCTCGGGAAACTGAGGATAAACCACGATAGATCATAATATCTGGAATGATATATGGTTCAAATCTATATGGCCTCTGGATTGGACTGCGGCCGATCAGGCTGTTGGTGAGGTAATGGCCCACCAAACCTGAAACCGGTACGGGCTCTGAGAGGAGAAGCCCGGAGATGGG
Organism: Nitrososphaeraceae archaeon; assembly: GCA_042138015.1. Taxonomy (GTDB): domain Archaea; phylum Thermoproteota; class Nitrososphaeria; order Nitrososphaerales; family Nitrososphaeraceae; genus TH1177. The sequence goes on from JBHIVA010000023.1 coordinate 21,852, forward strand.
CACTGAGACAAGGGCCCAGGCCCTATGGGGCGCAGCAGGCGCGAAATCTTTGCAATAGGCGAAAGCCTGACAAGGTTACTCTGAGTGATTTCCGTTAAGGAAATCTTTTGACACCTCTAAAAATGGTGTAGAATAAGGGGTGGGCAAGCCTGGTGTCAGCCGCCGCGGTAATACCAGCACCCCGAGTGGTCGGGACGATTATTGGGCCTAAAGCATCCGTAGCCGGTTCTTTAAGTCCTCCGTTAAATCCATCTGCTTAACAGATGGGCTGCGGAGGATACTATTGAGCTAGGAGGCGGGAGAGGCAAGCGGTACTCAGTGGGTAGGGGTAAAATCCGTTGATCCATTGAAGACCACCAGTGGCGAAGGCGGCTTGCCAGAACGCACTCGACGGTGAGGGATGAAAGCTGGGGGAGCAAACCGGATTAGATACCCGGGTAGTCCCAGCTGTAAACGATGCAGACTCGGTGATGAATAGGCTTAGTGCCTATTCAGTGCCGCAGGGAAGCCGTTAAGTCTGCCGCCTGGGGAGTACGGTCGCAAGACTGAAACTTAAAGGAATTGGCGGGGGAGCACCACAAGGGGTGAAGCCTGCGGTTCAATTGGAGTCAACGCCGGAAATCTTACCGGGGGCGACAGCAGAATGAAGGTCAAGCTGAAGACTTTACCAGACAAGCTGAGAGGAGGTGCATGGCCGTCGCCAGCTCGTGCCGTGAGGTGTCCTGTTAAGTCAGGTAACGAGCGAGATCCCTGCCTCTAGTTGCTACTAATGCTCTCAGGAGTATTGGAGCTAATTAGAGGGACCGCCGTCGCTGAGACGGAGGAAGGAGGGGGCTACGGCAGGTCAGTATGCCCCGAAACCCTCGGGCCACACGCGGGCTGCAATGGTAAGGACAATAAGTTCCAATTCCGAAAGGAGAAGGCAATCTCTAAACCTTACCTCAGTTATGATTGAGGGCTGAAACTCGTCCTCATGAATATGGAATCCCTAGTAACCGCGTGTCACTATCGCGCGGTGAATACGTCCCTGCTCCTTGCACACACCGCCCGTCGCTTCATCGAAGTTGGTTTTTGGCGAGGTGGTGTCTAATTGGCACTATCGAACCTGGGGTCAGCAACGAGGGAGAAGTCGTAACAAGGTGGCCGTAGGGGAACCTGCGGCCGGATCACCTCCTTAGTATAAGGTCGGACAACCTGTGTAAAGGGTTTGTAACCTAATAAATGCAATTCCTGAAGTAAATTTAGGAATGAAGGATGTAGTAAACGAAAGTTTACAATGATCGTCAAGTATAGGATCAACAATTAACCACTTATTGGTATATTAATAAAATATACAATATAGACAGATGGTTAGTTGGCTTCAAATTCATTATTGTATCTGATCGCGTAGAATTACTATCCAGATTATAAAGCTGGTGCAACTACGCCGGTTGGTGGATGACTAGGCTTAGAAAGCGAGGAAGGACGTGGCAAGCTGCGATATGCCTGGGGTAGGTGCATGCGACCATAGATCTCAGGATCTCCGAATGAGGTCTCTCATTATACTCCCATGCTTTATGCTTGGGAGGGCGAACTGTCCGAAATGAAGCATCTGAGTAGGATGAGGAAGAGAAATCAATCGAGATTCCGTAAGTAGCGGCGAGCGAAAACGGAATAGCCCAAACTGAATCTATACTGGTAACAATATAGAGATGTGGTGAGTTATAGATTTTAAATCCAGACTTCTTAATCGAAGTGTTTTGGAACGAACTGGAAAAGAGGGTGATACCCCCGTAGATAAAGGAAGAATGGATTGTTCTATAATAAGAGTAATTGGCCTTGGCAGTGGCCAGTGAACATGGGTGAAAGTAGCATCCAAGGCTAAATATTATCTAAGACCGATAGCGTACTAGTACCGTGAGGGAAAGTTGAAAAGTACCCCGGAAGGGGGGTTAAAAGTGCCTGAAACCAACCGGTTACAGACGTGTATGGCTCGAAAGGAATTAGGTGGAGGATTCGTAAGAGTCTAAAACCTTCTAGAGTTATACGCTCCGTCTAGAAACACGGGCCAGGGAGTTTACTGTTATGGCGAGCTTAACCTAAAAAGGGAAGGCGAAGGGAAACCAATTTCGTGCAACTTTTTGTGAGACGAAGGATCTGAAAGGGTCTCAGTCATAGCAGTAAGGCTAGAAACCGGACGATCTATTCCTGGATAAGACGAAGGTGGGCGAAAGCCTGCTGGAGGTCTGCAGGGGTCCTGACGTGCAAATCGGTCCTCTAATCTGGGATTAGGGGTCAAAAACCAATCTAGTCCGGTGATCGCTAGTTCCCATCGAATTGGATCGCAGTCCTGCCTTAGTGGAGATAGCTTGTTCTGTAGAGCACCGATCGGACAGTAAGGGCTCGAAAGGGCTCGCTGTCCATTCGAACTCCGAAGGAACAAGCGTCAAAGAAACTAGGAGGCGGGTTTATGTGGGGTAAGCCTCATAACCGAGAGGGGGACAACCCGGACTAAAGTTAAGGTCCCCAAATGTCTGCTAAGTGTCAAACCAAAGGGTGTTTTCGAGCAGAGACAGCAGGAAGATAGGCTCAGAAGCAGCCATCCTTTAAAGAGTGCGTAACAGCTCACCTGCCGAGCTTGGGAGCCCCGAAAATGAACGGGGCTAAAGCAGACTACCGATACTTTAGATCACCATTAATAGTGGTGTGTGGTAGATGGGCGTAGTGATTGGATAGAAGCTGGGCTGTGAAGTCCAGTGGACTAATCTACTATTGCAGATCCTGGTGGTAGTAACAGCATAACCGAGTGGGAATCTCGGTGACCGTATGGGCAAGGGTTTCCCGGCAATGCGTCATCAGCCGGGAGTTAGCCGATCCTAAGAATAACCTCAACAGAGTTGTCCGAAAGGGAAACTGGTTAATATTCCAGTGCCTTGTGAGATCGTTTGTACCTTACTTGTCGCTTCAGGATAAGATGAGCAGAATCGTCGTTCTGTCTAATTATTCTAATCATGGGGAGTATCGTAATGGTGAGAACTGTGATGAGGTAAGAATGGCCCTTCGCAAGGAGGGTTCATCTGAATCCAGGAGACACTGAAAGCAAGTATAGGGAGACTCTCTCAAGTTCGTACCGAGAACCGACACTGGTGCCCTGGATTAGTAATCTAAGGTCTATCGGGTATACCGTATGGCGAGGGAACTCGGCAAACTAGCTCCGTATCTATGGTATAAGGAGTGCCTGCAATTTTTATGAGGAATAGGAACTGCAGGTCGCAGTGACAAGGGGGTCCCGACTGTTTAATAAAAACACAGTTGGTCGCTAGTCCGAAAGGATTTGTATGGCCTATGTATCCTGGCCAGTGACGGTACCTAAAACCTGGGTCCAACTGGGCTAAGGGCCGTTTAACGCCGGGAGTAACTCTGACTCTCTTAAGGTAGCCAAATGCCTTGTCGGGTAAGTTCCGACGTGCATGAATGGAACAACGAGGGCCCCGCTGTCCCCGCCTACAACCCGGTGAAGCCACATAACGTGGACGAACAGTCCACAAACCTCTGTCGGGGAGAGAAGACCCTGTGGAGCTTTACTGCAGCCTGTTGTTGTGGTATGATGGCTTATGCAGAGAGTAGCTGGGAGCCTTCGAAGTCAGTTCTCTGGGATTGACAGAGGCAACAATGTAACACCAGCCATTTGTTATTGTATTGCTAACCCGTTCTTACGGGAACATCAGCAGGTGGGCAGTTTGGCTGGGGCGGCACCCCCTTGAAAAAATATCGAGGGGGCCCAAAGATTGGCTCAGGCGGGACAGAACTCCGCCGGTGAGGGCAAAGCCAAAAGCCAGTCTGACTGGATCTCCAATGATACGAGATTCAGAGGCGAAAGCCGGGCTTAGCGATCCATCATGTCCTCACTATTGGAGGCTGGTGGTGACAGAAAAGTTACCCTAGGGATAACAGGCTCGTCGCGGGCGAGAGCTCCCATCGACCCCGCGGTTTGGTACCTCGATGTCGGCTCTTCCCATCCTGGTTCTGCAGCAGGAGCCAAGGGTGGGGCTGCTCGCCCATTAAAGGGGAACGTGAGCTGGGTTTAGACCGTCGTGAGACAGGTCGGTCTCTGCCTGACAGGGGCGTGGTTGTCTGAGGGGAAGTTGTCCCTAGTACGAGAGGAACAGGGCAACGCAGCCTCTGGTTTATCAGTTGTCCGACAGGGCAGGCTGAGCAGCTAAGCTGTTTAGGATAACTCCTGAAAGCATCTAAGGAGGAAGCCTTTCCCGAGAAAAGACGACCTTCCGTAAGGATGAGGGTAGCTATAGAAGATAGCGTTGATGGGATGGAGGTGTAAGTATCAAGCTTCGGCGAGATATTCAGCCTGCCATTACCAACAACCCAAGGCACCTGATAATTAAATATTTTATCTGGATTAGTATACGTAGAGATCGATAAACAATGAACTGATTCTATACTTGATGTATCTTTTTTTATTTTAAATTTTTATGCATTAATTTAGAAAACATTCTATACATAGTTTGAGTTGCTAGAGTACCTTCTCGATAATCACCATTTTTCATAGCTACTTCAACTATCTCTAGACCAACTAATTTTGAATTTTTGCTTATTGAATCTATTATTTCTACTACTTGAAATGGATTTAATCCAAATGGTTCTGGTGTTCCAGTGCAGGGAACATAACAAATATCATATACATCTATATCAAAAGAAATATAGATTTTTTTACCATCTGTAATTTTTCTTAGTTTTTGCTTAATTTCTTTCAAATTATCGTAGATTTGCCATGCATCAAATGTAGTAACACCACTTATTTTGGCTATTTCATTTTCTTCTTTATCTGACTGTCTTATCCCTATTTGAATCAGATTTGATCCTTTAATGAATTCGTTTTTAATTAAATGATAAAATGGTGTGGTATGACAAAGTTTCATTCTATCATATACCGGTTTCATGTCTCTATGAGCATCAAAATGTAATATAATAGGATTTTCTTTAGAGAATGATCTTAGAGTAAAATATGAAATTGTATGCTCACCTCCTAGTACAATAGGAATTTTGTTATTTTCTCTAATTTGAGAATTTATTTTAGATATATTTAGAGATATTTTCTCAAATATTTCATCTGTCTTTTTCCTCTTTAATTTTGGTAATCTAAAGTCTCCAATATCAAATATTTTTAATTCATCGTGAATTTCAGTGTTGTGGTCTAGAATAAAAGATTCTATTTGTTTTGCTGAAGTTATTCTAATAGTTTGAGGACCAAATCTAGTTCCTTTTCCGAAACTAGCGGTTGCGTCAAGTGGAATTCCATATAGTATGGCTTCTGCATCATAGAATGAGGTACTAACCGGTACATCCATAAAACTGTATCCAGCTTCAGTTTTTTCAGGTGGAATAAAAAAATGCTCTATATTTTCTATTAAATTCAATATTTTTTCCTTTGTGGATATAATAAATAATTCATTTTTTTATTGTTTGGACCAAAAAAGTTCATCTAAGCTTGATTGTCTATCCTTACCTAATATGGATTTAAAATTGAAATTTAAAGAAGCTAATATCTGATCAAAAATAGATTCCATAGTTTCTAGATATTTTTCAATATCGATTTCATTTATATTGCTAACTAGTTCTACAGGTTTAACTCCATCATTTGTTTTAGTTTTAACATATGATATTATATCTCCAGCTCTCACTTGTTTACCTGATTGATCTAATAACATAGCTGCTTTAATATGTTGAGGCAATCCTTTGTATGTTATGTAGTCTATATTTTTACCATCTATAGATCTAATTTTTGAATTATTTGTTTTTTCTCCATATCTTTCAGGAGATTTATTTACCATTACATTGAAACTTAAATCTTGGGTTGGAATTTTTCCCTCTTCTAAATTACCGGCGTATTTTTTGATTATCTCTCTAATTTTTTCCTTCGCATTTTCAAATTCGCTCTCGGATCTTACTTCTCTTAAAATATCTAGTATTTTATAAAAGGCTTTTCTTATAAATGGAGGTGTATGTGATTTTTTTCCAGTTAAACCTTTGACATCCACAGTACCATCTTCTAATACTCCTAGATAATTTTTTTTTAAATCACTGAAGACTACGTATCTATACGTTTTGTCAATTTCTAAATCTACACTGAGGTTGTTTCTTGCCCAATTTGATATGATATCCACATTGCTTGATGAAGGATTCTTAAGAAACAATGAATCGGTATCTCCATACACAACTTCTATTCCTATCTCCTTACATTTTTCGATTGTTTTCATTGTTGTATCTCGGCCAATTGCAGCTGTAGCATCTGCCACTGGCAAACAGTATAATGGAAATATTTCTGACCCCATAACTCCATAACTAGCATTGAGAATAACCTTTATTGCTTGACTTATTACTTCGTAAGTTTGCCTTTTTTTTATCTCTATCGTTTTATTTTTTGATAGATATTTATAATAATTAACTCGTAGATCTCTTAATGATCCAATTAAAAGCGATGTAAGCCCTCTTTTTCTTTTGCAAACCCAGTGAGTTGTCTCAGGAATATGTTGATTAGGATCATCTTTACAGAGTTGATGTGAACAATTAACAGTTTCATAAGATAAATTATGAACTTTAATTATACTGGGATACAATGAAGCGAAATCTACTACTACTACCTTAAAATGAATCCCTAATTTAGGTTCGACTACTAAACCTCCTCTATATTTTTTTTCTTTTATTATCGCAGTAGTAGAAGAAGATCCTTTTGATATTAAATCCTCACGTCTTGGTATCAATGCATTTTTTTGTCTATGTTCGTAATATAACATTCCCCTGATCCACTGATTGACCCCAAATCTTGAAATATCATCTAGCGGTAGATGTCCTATCCTGGATATAACTACCAGTAATTTCATTAAGAGATCATCATTAAATGTTGTTAATCTAAGAGTTAAATCCGCATCTTTTAAACAATATTCCGCCAATTTATCCAAGGGTAGGTCAGTTATATCTCCATTAAACTCTAATTTACGGTCATTTAATAGAGCTTCAGATATTGCATTTAAAGTAAATTCTGAGTATTTATGATTAAATGCATAATTCTGAACAGATCTATTTTGCAATGTTCTAAATAAATCCAAATGGATTCCATGTTTAATATGAACTGGTTCTGCCTGCATCCCTCTCTTTATAAAAGATTCCTTTTTGACTAGTATGGGAATATGATCTTTTTCTATTGCTTTTTTCTTAAATTTATCTATGAGAGGATCTTGTGCTCTTGCATATAGATATGGTAAATCAAAATCGTCTCCATTAAAGGTAAGAATTATTGGATAAGAATCAATTATTTTAAATGCCTCTGAAATTAAATCCTTCTCATTTTCAAATATCATAGCTTCTTTTATTATTTCTCTATGATCCTGGCTTGTATAATCAACGTCACCATAATTTAGAACATATACTTTATTAAATCCATCAGTTCCAACCATTCCTATAGCTATGATTTTTTTATCATGATCTCTTGGATTAGGAATTCTACCTTCTTCAGATTCAACTTCAATATCTATTGCTAATCTTTTCATATATGGGATAGGTTGATTCAACAAGTTTACCCATTTGGAAATATAATAATTATATTCATCAACTCCTGTTATTTTTTGGTCTGACATTTTGTTCCATAAAGTAAACTTTAATTGCTCTTCTATTTGTTCTGTTATTTCATATTTGTATTCAAAAATACTTTCACCTAATCTAAAGTAATATGTACCTGGTATAAGGGAATTATCATACAAATAATTTTCATGATATTTTATATCTGCTTCCCAAGAAGTTAATTTTTCTCTAACACTCTCACTAGTACCACCTATAGATAAGGGATCTGGTGCAAGGATTTTAATTACATTTATTTCCTTATCTAAAATCAAATCAATTTTTTTATCATCTTGTAATTTGTATTTTGGTTGTTCTCTTTCGATATCTAATGCTTTTTCCTTGAATTCTGACTTTGTATAGCAATAAGGTTTATGATCAGTATGATCTTTCCAAAAATATATTAATTCTGAATCTGGATCATAAAATTTTAATATAACTCTATGTTCTTCCCCAGAATAAGCTGAAGAGAGTAATATAACTTTTTTATTCTCAGGCAATTGCAACATATTATTAAACATTTTTGTTTTAGTGATGCCGATAGATTCCTGATCCACTTTTATACTAGATTGATAATAATTATTAAATTTTAATCTTTTCTATTCTACGAATTTTCTATGAAATATGAAATTGTTAAATTTATGTATTACTTCATTAGAATCATTTTAAAATGCAATTTATGATATTACCCATTTTTTTACTATTATAGAAATGAGCAAAATATATATTGTTTTTTAATAAATTATAAATTTTCCTAAACATCAAATTTTCTTTACATAATTTTTACTAGTAGTCATTCTTACAATAGATATTCCTGTTATATATAACAATATCATGGGAGCAGAAATAAACCACATGGTAACTCCACTACCATCTGGTGTAATAATAGCCCCAAATATGATGAAGATAATTATGAAGTATCTAAGATTTCTTTTCCAAAAATCATATTCTATTATACCAGATAGCGATATAACATACATAATGATCGGAAGCTCAAACGCAATTCCAAATCCTAATAGAAATTGAAGAACGAATGAAATGAAATCATTTATGTTTAAAAATGTTTCAACACCTATCGACTCTCCATACTTATACAGGAAATCAAGTGTAAAAGGAATTACAACTAAGAATGAAAAAGCAATTCCTGAAACAAATAAGCTTATTGTAGGAATTAAAATTTTTAGAAGTTTGATTTTCTTGTTCTTTTTTTCATCTATCGCAGGACTTATGAACTCATAACATTCCTTGATAATTAATGGAATAGAAGATATTATACCTATTAAAGATGCTACATAAATCTGTGCAACAAATGCTTGTCCTGGTGCTGTTTGTATCAGATCTACCTCAGCAGGAAGTAACATCAGTTTCATAAAAGTAGTGGTTTGTATTGCTATATTGTTAAAAGGATCTGGATAAATGAACGGAAATGTAATAATGTTAGCTGTTGTAAAAGGAAAGTCAATACTGACCGAATAAAAACTTATTCCAAATGTAATACAAAAAATTATGAAAACGATAATTATAAGAGAAATTCTTAATATTCTGGTTCTCAATTCAGAAAAATGCTCTTTAATGGACATTCCTGATGACAATTTTGTTATTATTTTTATTTTCTTAGTCTTGACTTATATATTTGCTAGTTAGTTAATGATATAATTATAGTCTTAAAATAATTAAAATAATCGATTATTATTTTTATCTGATTAGTAAAATTTTTCTCATACTAGCAATTATTTAATTTAATTATCAATTTTGAGAATTAGTTATGACTTAAGTTAATAAATAATATCTCTCATGTAAATACTCTGTCTTATGACTATTCAAGAATTCTTACTACCAGATGAAAATATTAAATTTCAAAGTAAAACTAAGGTAAAATATGGAGAAAATAGATACAATTTCTTGATTACAGATTTGAGAATAATTCTTTATGCAAAAAGAGGTCGTTTTTTAAGATCTGATGATATTATAAGTGAACGCTTAGATAAATTACATGAAATAAAATATTGCGAGAAAGGTTTAGTTTTTAGAACTGCTAAAATAACTATTCAATCCAATGTAAATATGGACATCTTTGGTTCTTGTTCTGAATTGAAACAACTCTTTAATAATTTACAAGTTATAGTACACTAGCTATTATATTGATACTTATAATAATAAACAAAACTGTGTGTTAAAAAATTAATCTTATCGTATGATTATCAAAAAATAGCTATAATATAATAGTATTAAGTACTTGATATCCATTGGGATATCAAAATCATTATATTGTTATTCTAGTTAACTGTTTTCAAATAAGAATCATTAATTTTATCTCTTTTTTGAATGTTATAGTCAAATTAAATTAATTATAATCTGCGATACTCTTCAATTTGACTAATATTTTAGAATATGTATCCACTAAATAATTTTATTATTGAAGGAACAAAATAAAGTTATAAATAGTAATGATATACCACAATCTTTATTTCATACTTGTGGCTTATTTTTCCAATCTCTAACTGCATCTGTTTTAATAATTTTATAAGTTATAATAATTAATCTTAGTGAATAAATAAATATGCTTATTATAAAATATTTGTATGAGGTATGAAGTAATCTATATTAAATCTTTCATCGTTTCTTTAATAACAGTATTATCGATTGCCTTAAGTTTCGATCAACCTTGTATTTAATACAAGAAATCAATTCAGATATGGTCACTATCACTAATTGTGAATCTCTTGATGTCAAAATCTCGCCTCTACCAATTCCGATCGTTTCACAAAATGAAACAAAATTTAAGATAACTTTTTTTGAACCAAATAGTACTTTATCATATTTCTTAATAATCAAGATATTTTTTCCGCTTCTAAGCAAAGAGACCAAACTATTCAAATACAGCTGAAGGAATAATTTCAATACCCTACAAGTTTTCTTCATCTGGTCTATATAATATCAAGGTTCCAGTATTAGGGATTAACTTTGTTTTAATAAATCCAAAATTAGCATAATTTGAGGTTCAAGTCAAATAATTAAGATCTATCATTACCATTTTAATTATTGGTATATTATATGAAAAGATAAACTTTTGTAACCATAATATTTCTCATATTATAGAACCATCTAAAAGAAAAATCAAAATAAATTTAATCGATATTAGGTAAGATAATGGTTCTAAAATAGAAAAAGTTCTATCTAATTTGCCATTAATTGCATTCCTAATTTACCATTAATTGAATATTAAAATTCTATATTTTTTTTGTAGTTATCACCTCTTGAAATTTTTGTAGATGAGTAGCTAATTCTTTCAGCACCTCTATTTTCCTTTTGGGATTGTTTGCGAAATTTATTACCTCTTTAATGAATTCGTTAATATCTATCACATCTTCTCCCAGGACTTCTATGCCTTTAGAGGTTATAAGATATGATTTTAAGGGAACCCCGTATTGGATACCAGAGAGAAAATAATTTTCATTCTCTTTTAATTTTTCACTTTTTTTCTTAAACTCTTCACTTATCTTTTCCGCTTGTACTTCTATTTCTTTCTCGATTTCATCTATTTTTAAATTAAGTTTATCTATACAGTTAAAAAAATCCGAGATCACAATAATACATGATAGTGATCTTTTTTAAATATTTATAATTTTATTATTCTTTATCGTTCTTTCATTTCAGTTCTTTTTCTTGATCTTTTATTTTTTCTAGCTCAGTTCTTAAAAATTCCTTGTATTTTTCTCTCTCTTGTTCTGTCATTTTATCAAGATTTGCACTAAGGGTTGATCCAACAGATGACAATCTATCTATTAAATCCATAGCCATGAACTTCCCTATATTGCCAAATCTAAACATAACATCTAACTGTTTTTGTAATATTTTTTGGATTGATTGAATGTCTTCTGCAATACCTAAACCTTTATGTGTAATTTTATATTTTCCATTATCTATTTCCACAATCAAACCTTCTTCTAGCAGTCTTCCTAACATGGGATAAATTAATCCAGGCGAGGGCTTCCATTTCCCTTCACTCTCATAAATTGCATAATCAATAATTTCTTTACCACTCATAGGTTTTTCTTTCAATAAGTTTAAAATATAATGTCTAGAGAATCCTCTAGGAATAACACTATTTACCCTTGAAAACCAGTGAGATATCATTAAAATAACTATATCGCTAGCGATTTATTAATATTTCTTATTCTCTATCAAATTATAGAAATGTAGAATAAATAAGAATGACTTCTAAAACGTATATGAGAGATTGTTATCGATAGGAATGAACTCTAGCTGGAATTAACATCCTAAATTAACATCCTAAATTAACATCCTAAATTAACATCCTAAATTAACATCCTAAATTAACATCCTAAATTAACATCCTAAATTAACATCCTAAATTA
>JBHIVA010000024.1:0-32273 GCA_042138015.1 Nitrososphaeraceae archaeon
ATCCATGTAGACGAGAGGAATGTAATTTATTTCATGTACATAACTGGATACAATTCTTTGTATCTATGTATAATGATATCATTGATAACAATAATGATTTTTTGTTGAAGGAGGTGAATTTTATCTTAAATTAACACAGCCAAAAAATCGTTGAATTGATTGAATTTGAAATAAGAGGTAGAGGTATTGAATCTAGATGTAACAAAATTGCAGAAAGAACTAAAAATAGCACAACTTAGGCATTAAGCCAAATTATTAAATTCTTACAATATCAAAAGAAAGAGTTGAATACAAAGATATTGGTAACAAAAACATTGAAAGAAAATACAATATAATTAAAAAAAAGATAATGTTATGTATTTTACTCAATAAACCTAACTATCATTTTCATATGAATTACTCATTACTTTGACTACTTTTTAATTTACTCCTAATTCTCTCTTTAAGGTACCAAAACTAACAATATTATCATTGCTGTCAAAAATATTACCTGTTGAGGATTCATCTTCAAAGATTGGTTCCATCTCTGCCCCTACTATAGAATTGGAATGAAATAAATTGTTTACAGAATCATCAGCCGCTACTAAACCATATCCTACATTTTCTATATTGTTATTATGAATTTCGTTATTGTATGAGCTCTTTGTGATATAAACTCCAAATAAACAATTGGAAATTGTATTGTCATAAACACTATTGTACGAAGAATCTCTTCCTATCGAGATACATTTATCTTCGTTAAATACAACATTATCTCTTATAATCGTATTAGTCACATTTTTACTAACTGCAATTCCTCTCATATTATCTCCATGGCCATTGTTATATACCTTATTTCCTTCGATAAGAATATTGTAACAGTCTGCAGAACAAATTATCCCTGCATTATGATTATCATATACAACATTATTTAATATCAGCATGTCATGTGTTCCGGTGTGAGGATCAATTCCATACTTTTCATTGCTATAAACTTTGTTGTCTTCTATAAGCATATATCCCATACCTTTAGAATAGAAACCCTTGTAAATATGGTGTATCTCATTGTTTTTTAATACGCTATAATCTCCTCCATTGAAACTTACTCCACCACAACCACTACAACTATAACCCAGATAGGCAAGTTCAGAATTTTTAATTATTGTAGGACCAGTAGCTTCAGAGTTTACTTTAATATATGGCCTTAATTCGACTTTATATCTTGTATCATTGTATTTTGTTTCATCAGAAAATTTTACGTAATCATTTGTCTCAGGATTCCAAGAGGTTATTTTTACTGAATCTACATTTAAACTTCCATCTACTTTGATTGCATTTGGTGTATTTATACCGGGGACAATTTTTAACCAGGTTACATCTTTAGAATCTATATTGAGAGTTGCATCTTTTTCAACTCTAATACCAGCATTTAAAATCCAATTTTTTTCATTTAAATAATCAGGTTTAGATTCACGATACAAGATATGTTGATTCTGCAATTCATCTTCTATATCTATAAAATTGGAATATTCACAAGAAATTGAAATTTCATTATCTTGTCCATCAAAAGAAATACAAGGATTCTCCGCTATTACAGTCTTGGGCAATGAGACTATCAATGTAATGGAAAAAATAGATAGAATCAATGTAGAAAATAATGATATCGTTTTTCTTATATTCATTTGTTTATTATCTTATATTCATTTCAATTTTTATCTATTAACAATTGATAAAAATTCTTATTAAAAATAGAACAGTAAAATTATATCTTTTAATATATTATAGTAGTAAATATTTTTTATAATATTGTCTAACTTTTGTTATACAATCTTAAATATAGTAACATTCTAATAATCATTTTTATAATACAATTTTTATTGAAATTGTTTATTATCTATATTAATGGTTATTTAATACATATGAAAATAGTTGGTTATAGATTTCTGTCATAAATAAAAAATTGAGGTAGCTTTTAGAATATTACATTCTCCCATAAGAAAAAATAGCTAATATTATTATAATCGATTTTAAGTTATTTTCGGTTTTATTACATGCATCGATCATACAAAATTATAAAATTCCCCTTATTATTATAATCAGCTTGAGTCTTTAATTGTATAATAAGATTTTTACAATTCCAAAAAGAAAGAGTAGAAAAGTATATCCAATTAAAGATGGTTATTTAAAGTTCTGATTTACATTTGTAAACTACCGTATATTAATATCTGTATATTGATTCTTAGATAAAGTGATAATTATAACTTGAATAAGAGGAAAAATAATAGCAATTATAAAAAAAATAGAGCAAAGAAATACTATGTTATAGGAATTACATCAATAGTAATAATAACTGGATTTATAATCACTTATCCTTACATTTTTCCATCAAATGAAACGGAATCTCCATCTGGAGACTCGAATATTTTAGGAGATTGGCATGATATTCATGGGGTTGGAATTTCTAAGGCAGGAGATACAAATGATGATAATAGTATTTTATATCTGGCAACCCACAATGGTTTGTATAATAAACAAGAGAATTCTACTTGGAACAAAGTAGGAAATGATAGATCAGATTTAATGGGTTTTGTAATAAATCCAAATAAAGAAGGAGTGATGTATTCAAGTGGACATCCAATTGGTGGTGGAAATTTGGGATTTAGAATGAGTGTAGATGGTGGAATGAATTGGCAAGATATATCTCCAGTTACAGATATTCCAATAGATTTTCATGCAATGTCAATTAGTCCTGTCAACGATAATATTTTATATGGATCTCCCGGTGGTGGAAATGATCTTTATATCAGCCAGGATGAAGGTAAGACATGGTCAATTATTATGTCTATCCCATCACAGATAATTTCTATTGCTGCCGATCCAATTGATTCAAATGGAGTTTATATTGGCACAAGGTCTGGATTATTTTATAGCAGCGATCAAGGAAATAATTGGAAGAAGATTGAATCTGATTTAATTGCTAGTTCTGTTGTTACTGGTCTTGGATTTAATAAAAATAATGAATTGTTTGCATTCGTAATACCCACTACAGAAGATAATAGTCAACAAGAGGGATTGATATTGAAATCAGACAAGAGCATGAAAAACTGGACAGAAGCTGAAGGTCAGATTCCAGATGTCAAAGCGGCTTGGAAATTTGCATCAGGACCCGACAATAATGAATTGTATGCAATAGTAAGCCAACAAACAAGTGAAAATGATATTGCATCAAATGTATATAAAACTTTAGATAATAGTATTTCGTGGGTTCTTGAGGGCACAAATAGAGATAGCATAAGTCAGTCAAGATAAATTAAATTTTTAATAACCAAATTTATTTATTTATTCTTACATAATGATACATAATAACACATGTGTCCATTTTTAGTATTGTTATCTCGATTGATACCACTAGCCCCATATAGTTTAAGGGGGTCAGTTGAATTATTAAAGTTTATCTTAATCATAGACTCAATATTTACTTAAAATAAGATTTCAATCATAAAAAAATTTTGCAATAACTTATTATAAGGGAAATAATTTATAATTCAAATCAAACTGGTAAAAGCTTATTCTTTATTACTTTTATATCCAGTTAATTGGTTACAAAACCATTTCCTTCCTCACCAGCTAATTTTGCAGATGGTTCTCCTAAACCAGCTATATATATTGGAATTGAATGTATAGGTTTAGTATATAAATTAGAATCTTTAACTGAATAAAATTCTCCCTTAAAAATAACCAAATCTTCTGTCCATAATTTCTTTATTAGTATAATAGATTCTCTTAAAAGTCTGAATTTTTCTTTATATGATGGCCAAACATTTCCAGAGGGGACTTCATTTAACGCTTCTCCTCTTCCTAACCCTAAGAGTACTCGTTTTGGAAACATATAATCCAAGGTTGCAAATACCTGTGTTACTATTGCAGGAAGATATCTTAGTATAGGAGCTGTTACTCCAGTACCAATAGTCAACTTTGTGGTCTTTGCTAAAGCAGCTCCCATCCATGGCCATGCTGCTCCTCCTGATGCACATGTATTCCACCAAGGCATGTAATGATCAATAGTACAACAACGTTCTATGCCTTTTTTGTCTAAATATATTACTTCGTCAAGTCAATAGGATTAATCTGTTCATGTCCTGCTTGAATACTAAATCTTGTTTTTGGTATTGATGATTTTGACATTAGTATTCTATTATGGTATATATTTTATTAACCAATTTAAATACAGAATAGATAGTTAAAGTCTATAACATTTAAAATTATTTCTTCTTATTCATCAATAATATTAATATCTCAGGCTTCGTTATAATCAAATATTAATTTAATCCGATATGATCTGTATCTTTTGTATAAATATATACAAATCTTGAGATTTATTTTGAAAAATATAAATATTATACAATAATCAAGAGTCCAAATTATATGAAAAATCTGTTTTACAATCCATTGGACTCAATATGATAATAGTTCTAAAAAAGATGCACTCGTAAACAAACAAAGAGGGAATCAACAAATCGATTAAATTAATAAAAGAACAAACAAATATCTTATAATTCTAAATTGGTTTGATTTTATGAACTTGAGTTTGTTATATCAAATTGAATCGAAAAATCTTCTTCGTAACAAGTAATAATTATCTCTGAAGAACCTGCTTCATTAGAACATTTATCTGGATCACCGAGTGGATCAAAATATGAACTAAATTCTGCAGTATAATTTTTCCCATAAGTATAATAGAGGTCTACCATTCCATCTTGAAATGGATTAGTAGTTTCTCCTTCAATAGTGTATTCTTTTCCAGTTTCTATCGTCTCAGGTATGGTATTCATTACATCAAAATTTTCTTTTGTTACTTTTTTGAGTGTAAATTCTTCATTTGATTGTTCATTATCTAATATAATCTGTAAACCAGTTGCATATGCCATTCTATGATGAACATTCATACCTAATATCCCATTTAAAGAATATGCCATGATTAAAACTAGAAACACGAAAGATACTGAAATTACCTTATTATTATAAATCATTAGTAGTAGTAATGGATGATAAAATTCATATCTTTAAACTTTTCTAAAACTAACTAATAACTACAATAATAATAATAATATACATATCATTAGCCATAAAGTAATTAGGATACTTGAACAATGAATTGTTATTTTGTTTCTAAAACACCTGCTGTTATTCTACTATTCATGTTGTTCCACAATTATTCTGGATTTAGTTAATTAGCAATATTATTACTAGATATTATTGTTGATTGATCAACAATAGAATGATTTGTATTCATTATGTTAAATGATTTTAATACACCAATAAAGTTGTTAACTGAATTATTTCTATTCTCAG
Source organism: Nitrososphaeraceae archaeon (assembly GCA_042138015.1). Taxonomy (GTDB): domain Archaea; phylum Thermoproteota; class Nitrososphaeria; order Nitrososphaerales; family Nitrososphaeraceae; genus TH1177. The sequence goes on from JBHIVA010000024.1 coordinate 5,332, forward strand.
TTTCAGATTGCAAAATTGTTTTGGTAACATCTGATAATATTGTTATCAAACGACCATCCATAATTTGTTATTACTGCCAACAACAAGATTCTCTCCTATATCTGGCATATTTTTCATGTTGTATAAAATCTTCTTTAGATTGAAAAACAATACCACAAGATTTGCATTCAAAAGATTTGATCGTTTTGTTCTTCATAATTTTTGCTACAATATAATAAACAACGAATCTTTATTTATTTATTTATGTATGTATGATCTCTATTGTTGCATTTGATTAAGTTTGTTATTTTCCCTAAACCTTTCTAACCTTCAATACAGATAGAAAGATACAGAGAAAAATGAATTGGATAAAATATTAGGATGTCTTAACTAATAGGGAGTTCCTTTTTCCCTCTGATTTTTAAATGCTTCTACATACCATTCAAATTCTTTGAGAAATTTTTCTACTCTTAAATTATATGCCTCATCTAATAGTTTTCCTTGATCGTCAAAAATTTTGTGAACTCTAGGTATTGGAAATGATGAGGATATGCTTGGGGCACCTAGCTCTGCAAATACTATTCTAAGCTGTTCTGTCGCAATTATTCCTCCAAACATTCCTGGAGAATATGACACTATGGCAGATGGTTTAAAAAAATATTCTTCAAGAAAATAATCTAAAGTATTTTTTAATGCACCAGATGTACTTCGATTATATTCTGGTGTTACTGGAATATATCCTTCTGCATTCTTGATTTGATTTCTAAGTTTCTTCATTTTTTCTGATGGGTTTATCATCTCCTTATACATACGATCCAATAAAGGTAAATCTAGTTCTAATGGATCAATAAAATAGACAAAATGATTTCGTTCTTTGAGTTTTTTTTCTATCCATCTTGCAACTTTTATACCTTGTCGATCTTGTCTAACAGAACCAACAATTACTGCTATTTTAGCCATATCAATAGTCTAAGTTTACTTGAAATTATCTATTACTGTTGTAGTTCAATTCTAATTGAATAAAACTTACTATAATATATTTAAATTGAAATTAATTTATTATAATACGAATAATCATATTTATTTTTCTAGAATGCTGGTATGAACAGAAATAGTTGATATCATTAGATTATCTGCACCATGGAAACTTTCAGTTATACAGGATTATCTCTATTAATAAGGGAATCAGGAAAATTAAAGATATGTAATGATTAATTTTCCTTTTCGAGATAAGAAGTTATCCTAGCTATATGTTATGCATTTAGCATAAATGATAGAATTTATATGGTATATATAAGAATAAAAAAAATAAAAAATATTCTTGGATATACCTCTTATGATATATCATTTAATTCTAAATAAATAATCCAAATATCTATTCTATTAATTCATAGCAGAACATTGTTCCTCTACTAATTTATATGGATATTTCATTTAATGATATATTTGACAGAAGGATTTGATCAAAAGCAATTAAGAAATTTATTGGCTAGTTGTCATAGAAGATGTTGTATCTGTCATAGATTTTGTGGAATAAAAATAGAAATTGATCATATAAAACCTTCATCGGAAGGAGGAGATGAGAATATAGAAAATGCTATACCATTATGTTTTGAATGTCATGCAGAGTTACATTTGTATAATGATAATTACCCTCTTGGAAGAAAATATCGTTATGACGAGTTAAAACTTCACAAAGAGCAATGGTTAGAAGTTTGTAAAAATAAACCTAATGAAACATTTCAAGAAATGAGTCGTTCTGATTCAGGACCTCTCTCCAGTCTATTATCAGAATTAGAATATAATCACATAATATGTGGAATCCCAATACTCTACGCAAGTAAAGAATTTCAAAATACTATTAGCAATGGAATTTTATCCTTTGTAAATGAAAATTTAAAGGAAGAAATTATGATAACGTATGGATTAATCAATTTAGTTAATATAAAAATGAATAAATTACATAATACAAATCCATCGTTACATTTTCCCTATCAAACGTTAGAAAAAGAGGTATTAGAGGAGCAAAGAACAGCAGATGAAAATATTTCAAATTGCATTATATCGATTAAATCATTTCTTAACGAAAACTAAGGTTTAAGTCAAACTGTATGACATAAGAAATCACATTGAATATCTTTGAAAAGAATATCTTCAGCTTTTATATCATGAGGGAGTATTATGTCCAATGTTTATCTTAGTTTCCTCTTTAAAAAATTTTAATATATTTAAATCAAATTCTTTTTTATGGATTGAAAATATTATATGACATATTGAAATACTATCAAGTAATAATATAATCTGATATATACAAATTTTAAAGTATCTATTGAAATCTAAAAGATAAAATAAAAAAAATTCTAAAACTACGGGTATCTATCGATCTAACTGGTCGTACTTTATAGAAAATATTCAAATTCCACACACTTATCTGAATGATATTACTAAATGTATTTGAGATTAGCTGATCCCATTTCTTATATTTTTGCTCAAGTTTTGAATAACCAAGGTTTTAACAATTTTGTTAAAAGAGGCATTATTACGTAAGTCATCAACAGAACTGTTATCGTAAGAGCAATAACGAGTCTTATTGGAAATGGTATGGATAACATTTCTGTTAGAAAATGTATTTGAGGAACCAAAGTTAATAGTAGAATTGAGATAACTGGAATAGTAACAATTACCATTTTGTAACGTGGTGGAGAAGTCAGAGGGATCAGAGGTGAAGATTTATCTTTAAAATAAGGTGTAAACCAAAACTCTAGTCCTGTGAATTTTTGTATATCAGGATCTGTCTCTAATAATTTTTGACCCTTTTGTAACATTTCATTACGTATTGAAGATCTTTCCCATTTTGAAAGATTATCGTAATTGTCAAACCTGAATATGATAACATATTCTAATTTGGATGCATCACTCGCTGGTCGAATTATATCTGTCCCCATAAATCCTTCTTGTCTTGCTACCTCCTTGGAAATTCGTGAAAGCCATTCTTCGAATTCTTGAATTTTATCTTTCTTTGCAATTCGTTTAACAATCACAGTAACTGGATCTGATTGCCTATTACTTTTGTGATCATCAGTATCATTATTGTTATAATTCTTTACCATCTTTTTATTCCACTATAATCTGACAGCAAAATATATAACCACTTTTATAGAATATTCAAGTTGATAAAAAAATTAAGAAACAGCTTTTTTATTATTCTGCAATTATATTCAACACAGTTATACTTGTTTCAAGTTTCTAATTTTTATTTAAATAATATTAATCCATTATCATATGATATGAAAAACTACGACTATTCTACCATAGAAAATAAAACACGCCTATTTTTGGAAAGTCTACAGAAGAATTCTGGTCCTCCACTTTATACTTTAACGCCTAGTGATGCTCGTAATGTACTATCTGGATTACAAGGAGGTGATATAGAAAAACTTCCAGTTGATATAGAGAACAAGACTATTCCAGGGGGTCCAAATGGTGAAATATCCATTCAAATTGTCAAACCACGTGGAGATGTAAATGAAACTTTACCAGTACTAATGTACTTTCATGGTGGTGGATGGGTACTAGGTGGTTTTGATACACATGAAAGACTGTTACGGGAACTTGCTAACGGCGCAAATGCAGCAATAGTGTACGTCAATTACACACGCTCACCTGAGGCTAAATATCCCACAGCTTTAGAAGAAGGATATGCTTCTACAAAATGGATAGCAGAAAATGGTCAAAAATTGAATTTAGATCCCTCACGCCTAGCAGTTGCTGGTGATAGCGTAGGGGGTAATTTGGCTGCAGCACTTACACTTCTTGCCAAAGAGCGTAGTGGACCTCCTATTATATTCCAATTACTCTTTTATCCAGTTACGGATGCAAGTTTTGATACTCCCTCTTACTTAACATATCAAGAGGGTTACTTCCTTACCCGTGAAGCCATGAAATGGTTTTGGGATAATTATATCACAAACGATACCAATAGAAAAGAACCAACAGTTTCACCTCTTCAAGCGTCCCTAGAACAGCTTAAGGGACTACCTGCGGCACTAGTAATAGTTGGTGAAAATGATGTACTCCGAGATGAAGGTGAGGGCTATGCTCATAAACTTATGCAGGCAGGAGTTCCAACCACTGCAACTCGTTATCTAGGTACTATACACGATTTCGTAATGTTAAATGCAATTACTGATACTCCTGCAGCAAGGGGAGCCATAGACCAAGCATCTCAGATACTTAAAGAGATATTCTCACGATAGAAAAAATATACTTTTTTGTTATTATTTTTTAATCAATTAATTAATCTTTCCATATCAAAAATAAAATCCAATCCAATGATCATATAGTCACCAAGTATCCATGTATGTATCAAGGTATACAAAATTTAAATAATTATATTTTATAGAATCATCTCCCCATAGAAAAATTATGGGCTTATAATATGATATATTTTTGTTCTATTTTCGATTAGTCTATTTTTTAATTATCCATTGAATTCTTTTTTAGATTTATAATCACATAGGGGCCAGTAGCATTTTAACCATTTTATAAAATATGACCTTTCATCTTGTATTACGTATAATTTATTTTATTCATCCTACTGAATATTATGTCCAAACTAAATTAAAATTCTACTTTAAAGATATGATAGAAAGATAGAATAATAAATTATTGACGATTATCATCAGTGTATACAAAAAGAAAAAGTATGTAATCTATTTCTTATGTATGACTAGAGACAATTCTTTTTTCTATGTATAATTACACAATAATAACAGAGAATAATTATATTGATTTTGAGAAGGAGGTAAATATGATATTAAATTAACAGAGTTATTTAAAGATATATATTAAAATAAGATTTCTTTTATTTGTATACAAAATTTACTTCCACTAGAATATAATTTTGCAATCGCTTTAAATTCGGATCCTTTTTTTAAGAGATTCCTTGGTCCTTCATAATCATAGTAGTTTAGGATTGCATACCATTTTTCATTTACAAGAACATGTGCTTTACCTGGCAAAATGCGTTCCACGTAGATATCATACTCTGTTCCGGTTGACTTTGGAAATCTATTTAAAATAATTAATTTACTATCTTTTAATCTAATTATATGTTCCTTTTCTAATTTCTTTACTGCCTGTAACACAATACGAGGATCAACAGAAAATTTTTCGAATAGAAAAGACAGTTCAAATGAATCTTTTTTGGATTTTTCCTTTATTAATATATCATAAATGTGTCTATATGTTCTATCTACTAAAGCTGTATCACTTTTTGTTATTAATCTAGATTGAATTTTTGGAACTTTATTTATTATTGAATTCACATTTTTTATTTTTTCAATTTTATTCTCATCAGTACCTGTAGATTCTAACTCTTTTTTATTAAATTTGAATGTTTTTTGTCTTATGTTATTTATTAGATTGTTCTCTAGGTCCGCTAATTCTAATTCTGTCATGGGGTCGTATTTTGGAGGAGCATTTCGTGCAACTGGTTTTAAAATTGTTTTAACTGAATTAAAAATTGTTTTCATTTTTTCTATACGTCTTTTACTTGCATATAGTATGCGCATATCTACAGTATCTTTTGATGCTAAAATTATTACGTTACCACTTGATTTTCTTCCAGTTCTACCCTTTCTCTGTATGTGTCTAATTTCACTAGATACTGGTTCATAAAATACAACCAAGTTGACTTCAGGGATATCTAACCCTTCTTCTGCTATTGAAGTTGCTACCAGTACACTAAACTCTTTTTTCTTAAATGAATTTAATATAACCGACTGCTCATTTTGATTCATTCCAATGTCATCATTCCTATTGGATTGACCTACAAATCGAAATGACTGAATTCCATTTTTATTCAATACATCTACAATATGAGTGGCCGTATCTCTATAGTGTGCAAATACTAAAATTTGAGAATTTAACTTGTTATTTGTGGGAGCTATTAATTTTTCTTTTTTAATTAAATCGATAAGAAAATTAAGTTTAGGATGTTCTGTAATATCTTCTAATAGTTTAAAAATATCCTTCATTCGAGGATCTTTCAGAATTAAAGAATGTGCTTTACCTTCGCTTGATTCCATTCTTTTTATAAAGGTCTTCAGAGAAAATGGCCCTTGACTTTCTATCAATTCTATACAATACATCAAAGAAAGAGCAGCAGATTGATTCAGTAAAGCTGAATATAATGCACCTTTTTCTTCGTTTAAAGAAAATTTTAGATTTCTTTGTAATATCTCTCCAAGTTCTACTAAATCTCTTTTAAATACAAAAGTTATATTATTTTTTTTAATTAAACCCCTAAACAATAGCCATCTTAATTTTTCATTTAGCATTGATTTGAATAACAGTATAATTTGCCTGTATTTTTCAGGTAATTCTACAAACTCCCATTTCAATTTTATGGGATTGATATATGGTTTTACATCAGAATCTTCTTCATTTCGGTATTCAATGTGTTCTATGTATAGATTATTACAAATTTGTTGTATCTTATCTTGGTCTGAACCTGGACTTGCGGTCATTGCTAAAATTTGAGGATTCAAAGATTGCTCCATATATTTTTTAGAAATAAGAGTATAAGCATAATCTTTTATAGCTCTATGAGCTTCATCGAAAATTAATAATCCAAAATCTTTCAAGTTTAATCTAAATTTGACTAGATCATTTCTTATTACTTCTGGTGTAGCGAAGAATAACCTTATTGATTTATCATCCCATATCAGCTTTCTCATGGAGGGAGAAACTTTACCTGTTACCAATATTCTTTGATAATCCAATACTTTGAGAAATGAAGAGAATGATGTCAAATGCTGTAATACTAGTGGCCTAGTTGGTGCCATTATCAATATTTTGCTGTGTTTATAATTATACAAAATATCAGCACATAACATTGCGGAAATAACAGTTTTTCCTAAAGAGGTAGGTAAAACAATTAGTGAATTTTTACCTTTTGATGAATTAAAAATACTATTCTGATATAACCTTGACTCTATAGATTTAGCCTTGATCAGAGGATGTGTTATAAATTCCTGCATTTTATTTAATATCCACTCTCTTTACCATTTCAAAAATGTACATACCTCAAATGTATTTATTATTATGATTATATTTTTAAATAATGATAATTAAAAGGAATTTAATTCTTATTTTAATATTTACACCAATGGTTAACTATGAGAGTTTATTATTTTCAAAAAACAGAATTGTTGATTGTCAAAACATACTGCCATTGTTGGAAATAGGATGTTCTGCTCGTAGATGACCTTGCCAATCACTACCATCTGATATAAGAAATGATATATTAGATTGATTTTATCAAAGTTATTGGTATTATCTGATGTTGCTCTAAATATTACTTTTAATCCTAGCCAGTTCACAGTACTTGAATGGATTAAGTGGGAGGAGAAATTAATTTAACATAAATTTTGATTCTATCCTATCTTTGAATTTTGTTTACATCCTTTTCGATAAAAACTACATCTTATTTTTATCTTATATAATATAATCAAGTATTTTAATATAGAATGACAGGAATTCCAAATAAAGGTTAATTCCAATTCCAATCGGATTAATACCAATGATACAAAAATAGAATTTTGAAATTAATCAAATATGATTTAATTTTTATATGGTAATAAATTTATAATATGATGGAAATTGATAAAACAAACAACTATTCAATTTGCTTTAGTTGCCTTTTCCTTGATGATTTTACTTAGTATTTCTTTACATGAAAATGCTTCCGCTCTTTCAATAACCATTAATGCTGGAGGAAATGGTTCAGATTGGGATAAATTCATTCCTCAAAATACAAGTATCAATGAAGGTGAAAGTATAAGATGGACTAATCCTATGCCAGCAGCAGAACCACATACTGTAACTTTTATTAAAGACCCTGAAATGTTTCCGCCTTTATTTGCTGTCTTTAGCATTAAAAACAATACAGAACTTATCCCCGCAATGCCATCTCCAAATATAGCCCCAACAATATTACCTGATCAATTGAATCCAAACAACAAACTAATAGTAGTAGACAATGCTAGGGCTTCCGCTCCCGTTGTTGTTGATAGTACCAGGACAAATATAACATATATGCAACCTAATGCGGATTATACTTTTACAGGAGAGGAAGGCTATGTCAATTCTGGTTGGATGTGGCCTGAGGGACAGGCTCCACCGGGGGCTCCTCCTATCACTTCATTTACATTAACATTTGAGAAGGCAGGTACATATAATTATATTTGTGTAATTCATCCATGGATGACAGGCACAATTACAGTAAATTAATTGTAATTCAAGAAACAATTTGAATTTTATTTATTTTTTTTGCATCTAACAAGACACATATTTTTGTATTTGAAAATCCAACGCATAAGAATCATGAAAGTACAACCAAATACTTTATTCTATAATTATTTTAAGTTAATTTTTTACTAATTATGTTTTTCTCAAACATATTCTAATTAATATAATTTAGCATGGTTAACTAAAATTCAGTATGTTTAACTATTTTTAAATCATGCAAGCAAGGATAGTCAAGCACTTCTATCTTTACCGAAAAAGATTGAGCTTTGATTAAGAAAGAGAATAAAAATATCTAGTTTAGATTACAATATTTGTTTTGATAATTAATTATTGGCAGAATTTTCGTAGTTCTTTAACAAATTCCATTGTTTGATTTACTTCATAATCCTTTTCTGCGTTAATAGCAAGAATTACTCTATCTACTCCAGAATTTTTCAGCAGAGATAAATCAGAACCAATTTCATCAATTGTTTCTCCTGTCATAGGAAAACGTTCACTGTTCGTTTCAGAGCTACTACTTTTTATTAGATGTGGATAGGTCAGAATAGTTAAATCAAAATCTTTTCTTGCTCTTGAACTTTTTTCAATAGAATCATTAAACATTTTAATTGAATTCTGAAAATATTCAAAAGGTCCTGCTAATGCTCCTATATAGCCATCTCCATATTTGACCATACGTTCATAGGTCTTAGGTGAGAAACCACCTAACAAAATTTTAGGATGCGGTTTTTGAGTGGGTTTTGGATTAATTATTGATTTTGGAATTTTGTAAAATTCTCCATTAAATTCTACAACATCGTCTACCCATACCTTTTTCATAGCTTGTAGAATTTCATTTGCTTTTTCTCCTCTTTTCTCATAGGGGATATTGGCAGCAATATATTCCTCTTTTGACCAACCGATACCCAATCCACAAATTGTCCTTCCTTCAGATAAAATGTCGATTGCAGTAAATTCTTTAGCAAGAGTTATCGGATTATGGAACAACATGTCAATAATACAAGTTCCCAAATTCACCTTTGTAGTATTAGCTGCTATGAATGATAGTGTAGTCAATGGATCTAAACTATTCTTAAAATATTCTGGCCATTCTCTCTTGTTTGGTGTTCCAGGATATGGCTGTTGAGGATTAATAGCATATAACATTCGATCATATACCCAAAGTGATTCAAATTCTTCTTTTTCTGCAATTTTTACAAAATTAATTAGATTTTCTTTGGTAGCATTTATTCCAAATTGTGGAACAACTAATCCTATTTTCATATTTCATTATTAATTTTTATACTAATAAAGATAATACTATATTGTATCTTTATATTGAAGATATTTTTCAGATAATAAGAAAGGGTTGTTCTAGCATATTTTCTACTCTATATAAAATCTATTGTGGATACCAAAACCAATTTGGATTAAATAAAGAAATTGTCATTGCATATTTAAAGAGAGAGAATTAACTGCTCATAACTATGGTCATAGATTCAATGATATTGCCGAATGGATCTTCACAAAAGACTATTTTATAATGCTTATCTGGAACTATCTCCCAAATCTTACTTCTTTGCTGACCTCCACTGTCAGAGATTCTTTTACACAACCTTCAATATCGTAATCAGTAACAGAAATATGGGTAATTCCTAATTTCCAGTATTCAAAATTATCTACCCTTCTTTCTGATTTAGGCTCAACATATTCAATAACTTCAAATCCTACTTGATTGCCGGAAGTTAACCAAGCTATTTTCATTTTCTTTAACTTTGAGCCATGAAAATCTTTGACCGCCATCCCTATCATGGAATCATCTGCTACAAACTCTATGGGCTGCTTTATTAAGGTAAAACCTAGTACATCTTGATACCATTTTATTGCCTAATAAATCAGGAACACTAATTGCCATTTGATTTGTTGTCCTTGGATATATTATAGATGGCTCATTATTATCCATGTGACTACTCAATACCATACTTCTATTTTTTGATATTGCTTGCTATTTATCACTTCATTAGTATTTATCTAATCTAGTTAAAAATCTAGTTGAAAATAAGATCAATCGAAGATCAAGATTTCTTCCTTTTTTAAATTGAGAAAGATTCCATAATTTAGGACAAACTTTATAAAAAAATGGCAGAAATTAGTATTATAACAGTAGAAAAAATATTTATTCTCTTTCTGATTTTGAAAAGGAGTATTTTTTGCTTTAATATCAGAACTTAAAAGAGGACATTAAGACTAAAGAAATAATATTATTATCACATCACAATAACCATTCGCTTAATCTGCTTTTTTCAAAATCAAGTTTCTTTTGATAGAACTCTCCTGACGGTGGATCAAGCCTAGTAGTAGGACCTCTTTCATTATAGAAGTCTGCATAGATATATCCAGCTTTTTTATCTCCTATTTCCATGAAGCAAAATCCTTTTCCATCAAACTTTGTAGATGCTTTATTGTTATTGTTGTTATTTTTAATTTCATTGATAATTTGCTGACTTACTACCTTTGCTTCGCCCTCTGCAAATATTCCAGCTTTTGGTATGGTTGTGATTTTATCAAGTCTAATCTCAGTGACGTCGCCTATTGCAAAAACATTCTTGTATTTTGTTCTAAGTGTAAATTTGTCAACATTGATCCAATGTTGATCGCCATCTTCTAACAGATCAGAATTCTTGATCACTTGAGGAACTTGATGAGGAGGAATTAATACTAATACGTCATAACTTGTCTTAATGCCATTTTCAAATTCTATTGTTTTTTTATCTAATACTTTCTTTATTTTATGTAGAGGATGGAAATTGATGTGATTATCATTAAGCAAGTTGACAACATTTTGACTCATATTTGCCCCAGCTACAGGTAATGAAATTGGTGTTGGTACATATATGTTCAAATCAATTGAGTCTCTTGTTTCATTTTTAATCAATATATCATTGATCAATAATGACACCTCATAAGGTGCTGGTGGGCATTTATATGGAATATCTGATATACAAATTACTATACGACCGCTTTTTAGAGAAAGTATCTTTTCTCGTAGAGATGGCACTTGCTGAGCATCATATATGTTAAAACATCTTCCATTATCTTCAAATCCATCGATTCGTTTTGGTGCAAGTTCTGCACCTAGTGCTATTATCAAATAATCGTAATGTAATTTTTTATGTTTAGTTTTAGTAGTAACGCTATTTTTGGATGGATCTATCCTTATTATTTCATCGTTCAAAAATTTAATTCCTTTAGATTCAAGCTTATTCAGAGCAACTTGGGAATTCGCCAATATTCTAGTTCCATCTAGTATCCACAAGTTCACAAGGCCCATCATAAAATACTGGTTTTTATCAATGACAGTAATTTGACATTCTTCCTTTTGAAGACTTTTCCATAATAAATTGGCTGATGCCAATCCTCCAAAACCTGCTCCTAAAATTAAGACTTGTTTTCTTGTAGCCACTTAATGATAATAATTGCATAGCTGGTATATTTGTATATGTAGCATTGGAAAGAATGACATAAATAATACAAATTAATATTTTCCTTTTGCCTTTATTAAGAATATTGCAATTTTAATTTAAAGATATAATTTAATATTTCTTAATAGCATGTTAAGAAGATTTGAATCTCAATAAATGAAGATATCGTTTCATTCAAAGCTTCTTGCAGATTAGTATTGATAATCTGAACCCAACTGTGTCTAATTAGATTCTATCCAAATAAAGATATTCATATTAGCAGAATCGTGAAAAATTTTTATGACTAGTATATTTTCATTTTTTTTTTTGATTATTTATTTTTTCTTTCTTTTTCTAATACTCCATTAATATATCCTGTCTCAAGCATCAAAAGTGAATATAAAATGTTTGCTACATGTGTCTGTACTATAGATTCTAATATTATATTGTTTTTCTCAATACATTTTGTATCTGTAATATATTCTATAACTGTTTCGTTCCAGTTAAAAATTTTAAATTTAAATGTTTCAATAATTTCAATGTGTTTTCCATGAGTCATGGTATTAAAACTTATTTCTTTATTTATAATATCAGTTATAACTTTTCTTTTTACACCTATAAAAAATTCAGGAAAAAGGATTTCTAATCGTTTATCCTTTAACGCGTTGTAAATTACTCTCGAAGGAACTCGTAATTTAATAGTTTTTGAAAGAATAGCCATTTTAGTCATTTTCTCCTTAATACTCTAAGAATATATGAAAATTTAAATTTGTGTTATTTTTGAGAATAAAAATAGTTTAGTACTTTGTAATTTTGCTGATTTTGATGGTTATAATGTTATATCTTTCTGCATATCATGTACAAACCACACCATTAAAACTAATAAAGAAATGAAATTTAATTATCGAGTAATTGTAGCGGCACCTGGAAGAGATCTTGTTAGGCTAGGTAGGCTAGATTAAATACATGATGTAATAATCATCTATATTCATCAACGCAATCTCCAATTTTCTCAAACAGATCATTTGCCTTGGTCCATACAATTACTTTCTATTCTTGTAGTCAGATATAATTTTATCTAATATATCAAGATATGATTATTTTCCAATTTTTTTATTAAAAAAAGATTACAATCTTTCTTTATCTTTAAATTTCAAAACCGGTATTAAAAGATCTTTTTTGTGATTTTTCTCAATATTTTTTATATATTCTAATAACCATTCCCTAAATAATTCTTTATCCTTTTCTTCTTGATTTTGGTAAAGTGTATCAAGTGTATCATAAATTCCTTGTTCAATCAAATTAGATATTGTTTCAGAAGAGAAATCTAATGCTTTGTTTGCTATTGTATGTATATCGTCTTTTCTTTGAATTTTAATTGTTTTTTTTATATCAAATCGCTTACGTAAAAGATCATAAAAATGTCTGGGTTCTTCTTTTCGAGAGAGGGTTCTCTGTTTTTGAGTTAAACTATTTATGAACTCTTGTTTTAGTTTGTTGACAAGTTCATCTTTATCCTTAATTTCTTCTATTGCATTAATGGCTAATTGTCCCATCCGTTCTACAAAATCATGATAATCAGATATGACATTGGCCAATTTTATATCGTAATCTGTTTTATCATGAAATCGAATATCATTTTCTCTATCTTTTGTACCATCATAGTCAGTTAAAGATGGAATTTGTTCTCCATTTTCCTTTGAGGGATATAGGTTTATTACACAGAGCTCCAGATCAGGTATATTTTTTTTATATTTATTTCGATCTTCTTTAAACCATTCTTTTTCTTTTTCATAACTTAATTCGTGTTTTGGATCAGAATCTATTCCTAATCTCTCGACCCATAATTTGCTATGTTCACTCAAAAGTTCCCTTATTGGGGTATTACTTAAAATCCCACCATCCCAGTATTTGATACCATCAATATCTACATATGGATAATTTTTTGGTATTGCTGCACTAGCCAATATATGATTTATTGTAATATTTTCATTGTAACTATCAAATGTTCTACTCTCTGCTTCTCTTATGTCTACAGCAACAAGAAGCAATCTTGGCTCATTTTCATCCGGAAGTGTTTTAATTCCATTTCGATTGGTATCTTTTAACATATTCGCTGAATCTGTTATACTATTCCGTAGGGGCAAATTGGAATATTGAAACCATTTTGCCGTCGGAGAAAAATAGTCAAAAAATTTATTTGAAATTGGAGTAGAAAATGGATATATGAATAAAGGTCGAAATATATGTTTCTCACCGGAAGCTAAAGCCATTTGAGTATGATAATATTTGCGGAATGATTCTTCTGATGGTAAAAATGATTTGAAGTAAGGAAACATATTCAAATATATACCATAATTAAAATTAAAGTAATTTTCTATATATGATCTGTAAGGATCATATAAACTCCAAGGATCCCAGGGATCAATAGTAATATTAGAAGATGACAAATCCTTCCAGAACTGGATGAGTTTTTCAGATGTAGATTTCCAATATTCTAATGTTTTATTAGATCGTTCTTCTTTCGATAGGGATTTATCTTTTTCTTTCTTATCTAAAATTTCATTAATAATAATGGAAGCATTCACTGCCCCTATGGATGTTCCAGCAATAATATCAAAAATATTTTCATTGCCAGACAAATTTTTTTTAATCCAATGATATAAAACGTGATAAACACCTGCTTCATATGCACCCAATGATCCACCGCCTTGAAAAACCAATGCTCTTTGATAAGAAGGATGAGTGGAAGTGTTATCTTTAGACATTTTATTTTGGAAATGTTATATGTATTTATTTAGGTTTCTATAATATAGAGGCTCTTTTTTATTTAAGAAGCAAATAATATAGTTAAGATATCCTATTTATCATATGATAATTGAATTCGAAAGAAATAAAATTTTTAGATTTATTGTAGTGAACTCTTTGTATCTCTTTCCTTGGTTTAAGCTTGAGAAATAACATCTAAAGCGTTGATATTCCTAGATAAGAAAGAGGTACATATCTGTATGAAATTATGGGAAGAGATTTGTTCATCTGAAATTTACAAAAGAAAAAGATTATCCATTTTCATTATAGATGAAATGACCGTTATTCAAATTACTTTCAAATATTTCTTGGTACGGATTTGCATAGAATCAGTGCAAATTTATGTTATAGAATTTATCTTTTCAGAGGAGAGAAATTTGTTTGATACTTAAAAATAAATTAGATCTCTTGTATCCAAATATATAAAACATACAGTCTCTATTCTTATTTATATTATGTTTTACTCTCTATAAATAAAATAATGAGATATATATTTGATCTAATTCAATAGCCTAGGATTTCTACTAGAATGGTCCTAAATATGGCTCAACTTGATTTATAGATATCAGGGTTTTCTTATGATATCTAGTCGGTCAAATGATTATTTTCCGAGAATCTTTTTTATACGACCATAATATATACATGGTATGGTATCAGGAAAATATTTTAATAGAGGAGTTAAAACTTTAGATAATCCAGACATTGGATATGTTGTAAGAGAGACTCCTGATAAGATAATTGTATTTGGCGGAAAAGGAAAAAGATATGATATACCGATATCAGAAATTAATCAAGTAGGTGCAAATGTTCTTATTGGTCTTTCATTTTCGGATGTAGAAAAAAAATATGCTGCAAAGCGAGACGATCCTCTTCCAACAAGTAGAACTGATCCATGGGGAGATAGCGATAATCAAGTTGATCTAGCAACTTATGAAGGCAGATATCCTAAATCCCTTTTTAACAAAGGTGTTAGGGCAGAGAATGAAGATGATTTAGGTTTTGTAGTAAAAGAGACAGATAATAAGATAATTGTTTTCGGATATTCTAATGATAGATATGATATTCCTAAATCTGAAATAATAGCAGTTGGTATGAATGTCATAATTGGAAAAAATTTTCCAGAATTATCAAAATATAAGGTCCGTCGAGATGATCCATTACCTACAGGGGAACCAATAGAGGCAATTGCCGAAGAAGCTTATCCAGAAGATAAAAAAGATTGAATAGATAATGATACGAATAATTATTGTAAAATATTAAACCCACTTTTTTCTCTTGTTGTTTTTATTATATCTTACCTAAATTGTTTGTAGTTAATTATAATAAATATCTAATTTTTCTTTGTTTAATTAAAAACTTTATATACTTGAATATCCAGTATATGACAATACACATATATTTTTCAAGAATTAAAAAATATAAAAAAAGATAAATTTTATTTACAGTAACTAAATAAGCAATTAAGTGTTTTCAATCTTCTTTTAAAATCATTAGGATGATAATTAATTTTTGAATAGGTATTAATACAAAGGGAAATGTAAAATCTTACTTTAATTGATTATAAACCAAGGTATCTTTCACATATTTCTCATATTTTTCTTATGTTGAAATTCCGATTATTCTATCTATTTCATTACCGTTTTTAAATATCATTAATGATGGGATAGAGTTAACATTATACTTTATTGCAATTTCTTGATTATCATCTACATTAAGTTTTGATACTTTTACTTTTCCGTCCAAAGAGCAAGATAGTTGCTCAACAATTGGACTAACCAGTTTACAAGGACCACACCATTCTGCCCAAAAATCAACTAACACAGGAATATCAGAGTATATAATTCATGATTCCAATTCATTGTATTCACTTGAATGACTTTTTCTAGTTTCTTTGTCATGATATGTATGTATTGTCTTTTCCAAACATATAAACTCACAAATGATTAAATGGTCACCACCAAAAAAATGGTTTTTATTTATACTTTAAAAAATCGAATATAAAATAATATTTTATATTATTAAATGGTACTATTAAATAATATTTTTTTCAGAAAGATATTTTTTTATAAAATCCTGATGCTTTCCTTGTAAAACTATTAATCCATTTTTAAAAGATCCACCTGTACCAATTTTTTTCTTTAATTCTCGTAAAATACTCGCTGACAGATCTTTATCATGTATACCTTTAATAATTGTAACATATTTATTGAATTTTTTTATTTCTGTATATATGAAAATATCTGGTATACATTTTTCCAATTCATTTATAGCATAATTCATAGAATTGAGATTTTTATCATTTTCAACCAATAAATTATTGATGTACCTAATAAATATATTGACTAAGTTTCGTTTTTTAAGTCATATTATTATATTTTACAATTTAATTTAATTAATATCTTTCCAAATATTTGCATACCATATACTATGTTGAATCTATTGGTTTATAATCTTTGAAAATTTGATTAATACTCGTTTTTAGTAATTAAGCTAATATGATATTTATAGAATATTGTAAAGTATGTTTTTTTCTGGAGGACTTTCAAAATTTTCCTTTTAGATCAAAACAATATCTTAACTTCGTTTAGTCTATTTGTCAATGTTTAAATTTAATTCTAAATTTCTTTAAATTAATTATGAATTCTATTAATCTCCATGTTATTAATAGGATATATAAATAAATTATTTCTCATCACTATATCACTTATCCAGGTTATAATTTTGGCAGAATGAGTAAAAGCTTTGGATATATGTGATGGATTAGTTTCATTCGTCTCTACTATTATGTTATGATCAGAAATATGTACTGAAATTTCAATAAAATTTTCTATATCTCTCCACTTTAATTGATATCCAGTTAAATTTTGAGTCATTCCTATCCATCTTAAATTTCCAAACCATTTACCAGCTAAATTCTCAACTGCCTGCTTATTTTGTATTTTAAATGGGAGATACATTTGAAGTATTTGTATGTTTTTTCTCGGTTCAGATTGTTTTGGTTTATATAATCTCGAAAAAATTAGTTTCCCATCATTTGTTGGTTTATATCCAGATTTAGTTTTCTCAATTAATTCCAATTGTTTTAATCTTCTTAATGATCTTGATAATATTTCTTGATGTATATTTAATTTAATTTTTAATCCATTGAATGAAAATATAGAAGTTATGTTTTCATCTTTATTGCCTAATAAA
Source organism: Nitrososphaeraceae archaeon (assembly GCA_042138015.1). Classification (GTDB taxonomy): domain Archaea; phylum Thermoproteota; class Nitrososphaeria; order Nitrososphaerales; family Nitrososphaeraceae; genus TH1177. The sequence goes on from JBHIVA010000024.1 coordinate 23,064, forward strand.
ACCTTCAAAATATCTATATCAGTTTGCCGTAAGTCATCTTCAGTTATAAATTTATCATCATTTACTGTCTGTGTATATTTATCTATATTTGATGTTAATAAATCCGATAACTTTGAAGTGAATTTGTTATTTTCATTCTTAGTTTTAGAATCTTTATTTATTTGTAGTTTGCAAATCACACTTACTATATCATAGTAAGTATATATAAATTTGTAAGTATCTTCATATTTATCAACTTACTAGTTAGTAAGTAATTAAATTCGCGAAAGAAAAAAACTACGGTTGATTCTCCAAGGCTATTGAGATATTAAATCTTCTTCCATATCTATTGACCGATAACGTTGTTTTTTCATTGACTTTTTTCTTTTTTATTCGAGATGAAAGGTTTGTTATATCTTCTATCCTTGTTTCATCTATTTCTTCTATAATATCTCCAGGTCTAATTCCTGCATCCGCTGCTGGACTATATTCTTCTACCTTGACAACTAATGCACCTTCAATGGTTGGCAATCTATAATATCTTGCTATTCGATTAGTTATGTTAATGGTAGAAATACCTAACCAAGGACGATTAACTTTACCATATTTTATTAGCTCATCTAATATTGTTTTAGCCGTATTTACCGGAACAGCAAATCCTATTCCTTGCGCATAAGGAATTTTTGCCGTATTGATTGCAATTATTTGGCCATCAGTATTCACCAAAGGTCCACCAGAATTTCCAGGGTTAATTGCTGCATCAGTTTGAATTAATTCTAGTATTCCATCTTCAAATTCAATATTTCTATTTAATGAGCTAATAATTCCAGTTGTTACTGTAGGTCCACCTGTTAAACCAAACGTATTGTATACGGCTATAACTATTTGACCAACTTTTAGATTATCAGAATCTCCTAATTCAGTAGATGGGATTGTATCAAATGCATCATTCTCATCATTTTCAATTTTTAATACCGCAAGATCTGTAAGACGATCAGTTCCATTTACTCTCGCGTTAAAAGTTTTACCATCTTGTAGGGTAACTTTTAATCTTCGAGCATGATCAACTACATGGAAGTTAGTAAGGATGTGCCCTCGATTGTTGATAATTGTACCTGATCCAACTCCTTCTATTGGAAATATTCGTAATAGCTGATCTGTTACCATTCGAATACTCGAGATATTAACTACATTCTTGCTTACTTTTTCGATAGCATGTATCAGTTTTTCTTCATATATCGGAATCAATTTTTTATTCCCTTCCTCCTCTTTCTAAAGGTGATTTTGGTTTAGATGGAGTTATAGGAGGTTTTTTTATTATTTGTCTATTGCTTATGTTATTAAACATCTTTCATATAATATTATATGTTAAAGATTAAATTGATTAATTTTTATATAATTGGTCACACTAAATAAATGAAGTGTTCTGGTCTCATTTTATAGAAAAGTTCAAATCCCATAGAATCTTCCTAATATTTTTCAAATATTATAAATCTCATTTATTTTTTAAAAACTAGTCATGATTAATTGATTTGCAAGTAAACGATTATGAAAAAGATTGATTGATAGTTTTAATAAATATAGCTTCATAGATTCACTTGAAGATGGGAGTGCAATACAGAGTTTAATGGGAAATGGGAAATAGTGGAAATTGAATCCATTTCTAATTTGTGGTCAGTTAATTTTGATAATTCATTTTTTGTATCAACGAAGAGGATGTCTATCATTAGTGGCATCAACTATTCTATTTTAGACATGTATACAACAGGTACGAGTAAGGGAGAGATAACATAAAAGAATAAAAATCCTTGAAAAAGTAATTGTATTGTATTAATTTGGTTGATACCAAAGATCCTACATTAAAGTTTAGATCTGGACGAATAGATGACGTCAATGACGTTGGAAAGATCATGTTTGAGGCATTCTCATACCTTGCGAATAAGCACGGTTTTCCATCTGATTTTCCTTCTATTGACATAGGGAAAGACGCAGCATCATATTTTCTATCCAATTCTGGATTTTATTCTGTAGTTGCTGAGGATACCCATGAAGATAAAGGTAAGATTATTGGAAGCAACTTCTTAGATGAACGCTCAAATATGGTAGCAGGAGTTGGGCCTATAACAGTTGACCCAAACTTCCAAAATAAAGGAGTAGGAAAACAATTGATGAAGAATGTAATGGAGAGAGCTGTAAAAAAAAACTTTCCGGCTATCCGTTTGCTCCAAGCATCATACCATAATCGTTCGCTATCGTTGTATGTCAGTTTAGGGTTTGAAATAAGGGAGCCGATCTCAAACATGCAGGGAAAACCAATTCAAAAACTTATTCCAGGAAGATCTGTACGCTTGGCAACTGAATCTGATTTAAAGTCATGCAATACAATTTGTAAAGAAATTCATGGTCATGACAGAAATGGAGAACTAAGAGAAAGCATAACACAAGGAACTGCAAAAGTAGTGTTATACGGCGATAGAATTACAGGTTACACTACTGGATTGACTTTTTTTAACCATTCAGTAGGTTTTACTAATGATGATATTATGGCTCTTATTGCCTCAGGAACAGGAACAAATGATAGGTATGGAGGATCAGGTATTCTGATTCCTTCTTGCAATACCCAGTTGTTTCGATGGTGTCTTGACAACGGATTAAGGTTAGTTCAGCAACTTACTCTCATGACAATTGGACTGTATAATGAACCCGCTGGCTCATATATGCCATCTATTCTGTATTAAATTGTGCTGTTTATGCTTCATAAACACTTGCTACTTCGTTTATTCATTTACATAATTCCTTTAACATACAACGACTGAACTATTTTCGAAAAAATAATGATTAGCTTACATACTCTACTTATCTCCTTTTTTTACAGAACTTAATTACTAATTTTTTAATTTTCTTTCTTATTTAATTACCATATGAATTTGTAGACAATATCAGATTGTTATCTAATTATTATCCTAAAATCAATTTTGTAAATATGATTTTCTTGAATTCAACAACTTTTCTTTAATATCATCTTTATCATAATAAGCAATACAAAAAATGTATTAATACATGAATTTTGTCATTTTATTACATTTTAATATTTTTACATATTGGAAAGAAGCCTTTACTTTTTATGATTATACTAGAGTAATGTACAATAGTTATTGTTATGGAAGTCGGATCTAAAATATCTAAATTACCGAATATATTGCTTTTAACAAGACAAGATTGCAATTAGCAATGATCTTTATTTATTCCTATTGTTTCCCGTGGGATTTTAATGGTATTGTTGTATACCAATACAAAAAGTCTAAGATTGCTTGTTTCACTAATGGAATATTACGTAAAAAGATTCTGAATTAAACAATTAATGGTTATTGAATTTATCAAGTGCTATAAATTCTCTAAATAAAAATTTTGGCACTAGAAGAAAATCTATATAATATTTATATATAAAATTAATTTTATATTACAAAAATGAAATATAGAAGTAGAACTGAAATAATAGAAACTATACTTGACACAGCTAATGGAGGAGCAAGCAAGACAAATATTATGTACAAGGCATTTCTAAGTTATACACAATTAAGAGAGTATCTTTCTATGTTGGTCGATAATAATCTCTTGTCTCACGATGATCCAAAAATATATAGACTTACAGAAAAAGGATTAAACTATCTCAGAATGTCAACTGAATTAGGACATTTATTGCAAACTATAAGAAAAGATTATAGCTAACCAATATTAGAATACCGCATTTCTTTATATTATAGGTTCAAAATATCCCTAATAACAAAAATCTAGTGACAATAAATGAATTTCTTGAATATATTAGAAGTAATGGTTCATATGAAATGATCAAAATAAGAATTTGAGTTGTAATAGCATCTATTATCTTATAGAAAAAGATACTACATTTTTAGATATCAATAAAAAAGATCAATTATTAGAAATTCTCAATATTAAACTCTAAAGTTATGATAAAAAACCTGATGAAAGATGGATAATAACATAGAATAGCTATCTTAATAGATTAAGACTATTCCATTGATGATTAAACTTAAAGACACGTTGAATCGTAAAATATAGAAAATAAAGATTATGTAAATAAACTTTATATCATTTCTTTATTCAAGATTTCTTATATGAGAATGATGTGTACTTTTTTACTTGTTTTTATCGCATTTACGGTATCATCAGTTTACATAATACCGAATAATGTTTTTGGACAGATTGATGTTAACGATATGAACAATAATAGACCTAATATATTGGTTTTAATGGGGGACGATCTTGGTTTTTCTGATCTAGGCGTATTTGGAAGTGAAATTTCTACCCCGAATTTAGATCAATTGGGAATGGAAGGTAAAATCTTGACCAATTACTATACACATCCGGTGTGTTCTCCAGCAAGAAGTACATTTCTTACTGGTGTTGATAATCATATAGCTGGCATCGGTACTATGTTTGAAAACATTGCTCCCAATCAGGTAAATAAAACAGGATATGAGACTTTTATTACTGATAGGGTTGTAACTGTTGCAGAGCTCTTACAAGACGCAGGATATTATACGCTTCTTTCGGGTAAATGACACCTTTCAGGAAAAGGATATTATGAAGGTACCGGGCCAGCCGATCGAGGATTTGATCAAAGTTTTACATTACTTGAATCTGGAGCCAATCATTTCACATATGGACCATACTACCCAGGTGGGGTTACTACTTTTATCAAAAATGGTAAAATAGTTGAAAAACCAAATGGTACTCAATTCTCAAATGAATTCTATACAGATAAGATGATAGAGTTTATTAAGAAGTCAAAAGAGAACAACAAGCCATTTTTTGGATATCTTGCCTTTCAAGTAGCGCATATACCATTCCAATCTCCACCGGAATATATAGAGAAATATGAGGGAATTTATGATTCTGGATGGGAAAAGATAAGAGAACAAAGATTTGAGAAACAAAAAGAACTTGGAATATGGTCTAAAAACCTTACATTACCCCAAAGTTATCCCACTCTTCCAGATTGGAATACATTACCTAAAAAAGAACAAGCACAAAGGTCACAAATATTTGCAGCACACGCAGGCATGATAGAAAACATGGACTACAATATAGGAAAGGTGATTCAATTCCTCAAAGATACAGATCAATATGAAAAAACACATAATATTTACTTCAGATAATGGTGGAAGTGAACCATCCGATTCTCCTGTGATAGTTGCAACTTTAGAAGGTGCAAATGAAAAGGCATTAGATGAATTTAAAGCAGGAGGATTCACCGAAGCTTTTGATGCTATAGGGAATAAAGACTCCTATTGGGGATACGGTTGGCAGGGAGCTGTAATGTCAAATACTCCACACTCCGGAGTTAAATCAACTATGTTCAATGGAGGTTTAAAACCACCTTTTGTAGTAAAGGAACCATATGTAACAAATACACCTGAACTAGATATTGCAAAGGAATTTGTTCATGTCAGCGATATGACTCCAACAATTTTAGACTATGCCAATACTACACATCCTGGTTCAGAATATAAAGGAAAACAAATCAGTCCAATGATGGGAAAATCTATAAAACCACTCTTAGAAGGAAAGTCGAAAAGATACATTTGAATGATGAAATAATATCGTCAGAGATGTTTGGCAACCGTGCTGTATTCATGGGAGACTGGAAGGCACGTAACAATATATTTCCTTTAGGAGATGGACAATGGAAATTATTTAATATAAAACAAGATATTCGTGAAGCAACAGATTTATCAGAAGAACATCCTGATGTACTCGAAAAGATGGTTTCTGCATATGGCAAATATGCCCAGAACGTTGGAATTATAGAACCAGAATACAGTGAACAGCAAAAGCAAGGAGTAATGGAAATGTTAGCAGCAACCAACCAAACAGAATTTACAGGATTCCCCATTGAGCAGTTATTAGCAGGTTATCCAGCAGAACCATGAAAATAGAAAGATGAAATAAACAAATTCAAATAATACCAACTTTTTGGATTGATTTTTTGCTCTTTTAAATATACAAAACAATTAGAGTTCATATTATATTTTTAAAATTATTTATGTTAGTTAATTTTAATAGTGTTTATATATGTTTTAACTAGATAACATTGTCATGATATCTATTTCTAAACATTTGAAGATAATATTGATATTCAAAAGATTTACATATGGTTAGATACTAGATAACTAATAAATTGTACATATATTCATAATTACGTCATAAAATTAGTAACATAATTTATAATAATTATTCAGTTAGAAGCTAATAATTTTAATTAATCGAACTAGAATATATTATATCTTAATCTAAACAATTTATTTTGATCTTATTTAATTTTTCAAATCCTACATATATAGCTTAAGAGGAATTTTGAAGTCATTTAAGATGCTCTGGTCACATGTAGATTTTAATTAATATAATGATAATAAAAATAAATACATATAACTTCTTTGTGATATCGAAATTATTCTACTCTGAAACAGTATTTTTTATTCATTTTACTATTATATACAAACTCGATTCAATTCTTTTGCCTACAAAAAGGATGTACAGGATTACCTAACTTTTTTGCTAAAAGAGTCTGTTATTCTTTTTAAGGCATTCGATGCATCGAATCTATCCAATTTGATTTCAATCAAAGTATATTCAGAGTTCTGCTCAGCAGCTGCAAGGGCTTTATAAAAATCATTTGTAGTTTTCACTTGAAAACTTTTTCCTTTGCCTAACAGGTGTGTAATTTTTGTATAATTCCATTGGAGAATGTCATTAAAAGATCCATCCAACATTGGTCTTTCTGTTCTATATCCATCGTTATTTAATAATATCACAATTGGATTCAATTTTTCTTTCGCAATAGTAGAAAGTTCCACTCCTGTCATTTGAAATGCACCATCTCCTACCAGAACTATAGGTCTTATAGAGGGGTTAGCCAATTGAGCTCCTATAGAAGCAGGAATAGCAAACCCCATTGATAAATAGAACGCAGGTGATAAAAATTCAGTACCTTTGTGGATAAAAAGATCTAATCCACCGAATAATGAATCTCCAACATCAGCTATGACCATATTATTTTCATTTATGAAACCGTCAAGAATTTTAAATAGAAAATCAACATTGATCTTTCTATTTGAAATTTTACTGGTAGAATTTCTCTGTTTCTGTCTGTGATTTTGAATCAAATTATCATCTAAATTATGCTTTTTTATCAGTTTAGATTCACATAGATTTTTAAGAAAATCTTTAAAGCTAACATCTTCATAACTATGATATTTTATTAAAAATCTAGAACTAGTTAAGTTTATTGTCCTACCTTGATCTACAGGAGTTGGTGAATTTCCAAAATCAACATCGGTCATAAATGATCCAACTATAATCACACAATCGCTAGATTCGACATATTCTCTTACTATTTCATAACCCATCGCTCCTTCGTAAACGCCAAGGTATAATGGATGACTTTCACTTATGACAGATTTACTCAAAGGAGTACTAACTACTGGTATACCAGTTTTATCAATCATTCTCAGCAAGAAGTCTTGAACTCCAAAACGTTGAATTTCTACACCGGCAACAATAACTGGTTTTTTTGAAAAGTTTATCATTTGAACGGTTTCATTAAGTGCTTCTTGTAGAACCAGGTTGTTTGACCGCATTTTTGACATTTTCCTTAATTTTGGCGATGTTATTTTTTTATTTACTATATCACGTGGTAACTCTATATAACCAGGTTTTTTGAATCTTACTACTGAGGATATGACTCTGTCAATATCTGAAACAACAATCTTCATGTCATCCAATACCGCTGTTGCTATGGTAACTTCTCTAAAAATATTGTATTGGGTTTCGAAGTCATTTACTATATGATGAAGCATAGGATATTGTTTTCTTTCGTTTATCCCTGGAGCCCCACTTATTACAATAACCGGAGACTTTTCAGCGTATGCTTCAGCTACTGTATTTAGGATTTTCAGACCTCCAACACAATATGTGACACACACAGCTCCAAGTCCATTTACTCTCGCATAGGCATCTGCTGCAAAACCAGCACCCTGTTCATCACATGTAGTAACAATATTTATTTTACTTTTATTTAGAAGATCATAAAAGCCAAGAACATAATCGCCTGGAATTCCAAAAATGTGTTTTATATTGTTGTTGTACAAGACCTTAATCAGATATTCACCTACTGTTAACTGATTATTCATGGTTTATTAGATTATTTTTAAAGGATATAAAAATAATTATGGACAAATTAGTTTGGAACAAGATACCTATAATTCAAAAAGAAATGGAATCCATTTTGGGAATAATTGAAACATTAATTTAAGTAGATTTGTACATCAGTATTTTTTTTATTATTGATTTTCAGTTGATAATTTTGGAACCCATTTACATTATACCAGTTTTTACGATCGAAAAAAAATTACAAATATCTTATCGTTTTAACTAAATATTATGCATCTTTATGCATTTCCTAGTTATTATATATTTTCTACTACAAATATACTAAAGTAGATTAATATCAATTCTTAATTATTGTAATTTTTTTTACTCCAACAATATCAACAATGAAGTAATCGTCATCTATCTTAATAATGTCTCCAAGCCTTATTTTTTTATGTGTTTTCTTTTTTCTTAAAGGGATTCCAAAAGGTTTTTCCTCTTGTTTAAATTTAAGCCAAATTCTACCTGGATTTAAGATATTTTTAAATTCTGATTCCCATACCAGATCATATATAGTAAAGAGTGCTTGGTTACTAATTCTATTATTTTTAATTATTATTTCAACTTCAGGTTCTTTAAAGAAATATACTTGGACCTTCATTATTGGCTGTTAGATATTACTTGATAAACTAATAATAATTAATCTGGCAATGAATTTTATAATAACTGATTTTGCTAGTAATAACATTTAACATATATAATTAATACCTTTCATAGAAAAGCTAAAGCTATTTATGGTAAAAAATTAAGTAATAGCTCAAAATTATATTTAACGTTCTTTATATTTGGAATTTATATTACTTTGCTAATATGGCTATCTTTTGTCCGTAATTCTTAAATTTATCTTTTCTATTCTTTATTCCTCATAGTTGAATACTATCATTGGAAAATAAAGGAGGTAGATACAACAAAAAACGATTTAATAATAATCATTGTTGGATTACATTAATAGTCTTAAGTTCTATTGCAGTGGTTATTGAATATGCAGAGACAATGTTA
>JBHIVA010000025.1:0-31820 GCA_042138015.1 Nitrososphaeraceae archaeon
AAGATCCATATGCTAAAGATCCATATGCTAAAGATCCATATGCTAAAGATCCATATGCTAAAGATCCATATGCTAAAGAGTAACCTCATCCTTCAAAGGGTAAAAGTCCAGAAAATCAAATGTGTAAATAGCAACATCAACGTAAATGATGTAAATATTAAATAATTACCGGACAAGAAAGGCGTAAAAGAAACACAACATCTCAAAGAGGGTACAGCAAACGATAATCCTCATTCAATCGGTAATTAAATAATATTAATATGGACATAAATTTAGTAAATATCTATATAAACTACGCGTAGAATACACAAATGATCGGGAGGTCGATCGAAGGATCAATCAATCCATCTTTTTATTTTATAAATGCTTTTTTCCAAGTCATTCTTATTCTTCCTTTTCTACATCAAATTGTTGTAACTGAAATATCACAATAAACTAGATAGCAGATAGATTAGAATATATGTTGATAAGTTAACAATTGATAAGCATATTTACATTTAACAATTATTATTTATTTATTTGCATTATATAGTATTTAAGTTATTTCGCGAATTTTGCTAAAGGTAAGGTTATGTTTTTTCTGTTTCTTATACCTGAAAATTTGAAGTGTAATAGCAAGACTGGAAACTCGATTGATGAAAATTTAAAGTTCTCCTGTTTCAGTTTATGATAATAAATGCAATTTTCTACAAGTTTCAGATTGTTTTATAATGACGGTTCCTCTAAGAAATAGTAATTATTTACAAAACCATTAATAGCTTAAGTTTATTTAGCTGTAAAATTTCCTATCTACCCATTCAAATAGCAGAAACCTCTATGCCCTTTACATTTCTTAATTTTATAAAAATTATTCATAACCGTAGCAAAGAAACAATCATCGGTAGTTATTCCCATGGATTACCTTTGGGTTCTATCTTATAACCCCATTTCTTACGCATTATTTGTATCATTCCCAAATTAGGTTGTTTTGGTTCTTCTGGATGAATACCCGAATTATGAATCCAGTACTCTTCTTCATTATCAAATTCCTTTTCACAGTAATAACATTTGAATGATAATCTTCTTATGCCTTGGTAATTTTTATTATTGTTATTTTTATTTTTGTTCATATTTATTATAAAGTATAAACACCATAATTAATCCTTGTAGGTTTTTCTGTTACACCTCTTTGTCAAAATCTTCAAATATCTCGTCCATATAAGAGCAACAATATATCCTCCACTTCTTACTCTTGTTCTTAAACCTACTCTAACCATATTTCATGATGATTGTAGTTTCTCCAATATCTACCCATTTGTTCTATGTATGTTAGGATTCGTATATCGCCCCATTGTGAATCTTCTCTATCTTTGTTTGACTTGACCACATAAAGAATAATTAGAGTTTCTTTTGTTACTCTATCAAAATAATATACCCTATTTTTAACTATTTTATATAAAACTGATAAATTTTTTTACTTCAAAATCTACAAAATGCAGAATTAATAAATAAAGGATGGGTAATCGTTAGTAATATAATTAATTCAGCACTCTGGTGAAATAACGAAACTATATCTTGCACACAACTCTGAAACATTATCTGAAATATTATAAACTAATAAATCGTATGCCGATACTATTCCCATAACAGATAAAAAAACTAGGCTACCTACTGCAAAGAAAATGGAACTCCATTTTTTTATTCTATTTTTTTGTAACAATATTACCTTACTATTATTTCCTTCTATATATTTTTTATAGTACATTCCTAAACTAGAGAATACACCTTATTTTTTATAGTAATCTAGAGAAAAAAGTAAATCTGATAAGATAAACGTATGTAGATAAGATATAACGAATGCCGTCGTTCAATTATTTTTTATTTTATAATACAATTTTTTATTATCAAAGTACAAAAATCTTCTAAAAAAAGACTGCATTGGTTGAATGAAATTAGTATAAAATAGATAAATCAATAGATCATTATTTATTAAAAAACCAATTAAAATACATCCAATTGATTTATTTTATCGTTGTACTCAATTAATATATTTAAATTATTAACAAAACGATCTAATATAATGTAAAAAGTAAGTAGTTAGTATATTTTTACAACTTTTAATAACTAACTAAATTTATTAAATATAGGAATTGTAATGGAACTTGTCATAACTTCTCTGAATAGACGGATTTCTGATGATTAATCTACCTGTAAAACTAATTAACATTTATAATACAAAAAATTTATGATCCCTTAGTTACATGGACTATCTTTAAATTGATACGATGATAAATCGATATTTATCTAAATAAATTCAGATTGACGTTTTATAAAATATACTACCTAGTCGTAGTTAAATAAAACAATAAAAAGAAAATGAATTTTATATTATTTTTGAATTCTAAATTTTCTAGGATTTAAAAAGGTTTTGTCCATTGCTTCATCATCATCATTGTACAACTCATCTAGCTTAAAATTATTTGTCATTAAATAATAAAGTCAAATCACGTTAAATTATTTATTGATTACCGTCAAATCTTATTTTAATATGTAGTAGAAATTAATATAATAAGAATAAAGTTAATCTTTAATAAAATAAAGAGAAAGTAGTTTATTTAATCTTCAATTTAATAATTATATAAATTTTCGAAATTTTATATTTTTTATTTAAAGAAATGTTCCTTATTCTACCTCGGAATAAAAATTTTCTATACATCAAAGGATAATTAATTCTCAAAATCATTAATTTAATAAAAATATTCGAAAAATATCTCAATTACCTGTCGTACTTTTTATATTATATAAATGTTCTAGAACAATGAATAATAAAATCAGAAAGTTACAATATTCTTGCGTACAGTAGTATTATCTACAGGAATAAATTTAAGAATTTAAACCATATTTGCTCAAACATACTCTTCGGATACAAAGATCCTTATGCTAAAGAAAAGATATAATTCTACCACCAACGAGGGAAACACAACACAACAACTTGGAGGAATGGCAACAGTAAAGGAAGTGGTTTGCTTGATGGAATTATTAGTATAGATAGAAAAATCTAGTCAATGATTGTGTAAACATACAATATAATCGACCGACTAGTTTCCTGATTTAATGCTGCTTCAATCAACAATTGGATTTAAATTAAGAAACTTTCACTGCTTATACATAATTATTCTCTTTTTTAATTAACAATAGAATAAATATTAAATGAATCGTTAATGTAATAGATTATTTCTGGTCTATTGTTTTTATTACATCTCCCCCTCTCTTTAACTAACTGGATATGTTAAATAAAAGAAAGATTAGTTCTTTTCTCTGATCTTGATATTAAAGAATGAAACTGTTCCATTTCCTAAATTTATATCAGCCCACAAACTCTTAGAAAATAGATTCCTACTTGAACTTTCAAATAAAGATAATAAAAAAGGAATAAAAAAAATAGAGTTGACAATAGGAGATCACGTTTGTCTTGTCGAGTATCCTCAAGATTTAATATGTGACACTATTGTCAAAGGCCTTTTATCTAAGAGATACGGTGGTCTAGAATCTCCTAGTGTTTTTGTACTCGTTGCAGATAATAAATTAGATTTTTACAAAATTGTAGAAATAGCAGATAAAAAATATCAAATAAATTTAGATATAGTATTAACTCATACAATAGTAAAAAGATTTTTTACAATTCATCAATTAGCAGATTTTTTGATAAACGATCTTAAAACCGATATAAAAAAGAAATACAAATCTAAATTGGTAATTATAACAGGTGATTTTTTCCTATCAGATCTACAAATTACAAAAGACGAAAAAGATTGGTTATATCCTCAAATGATCAGAGCAATAAAAAATATTACAGATTCTATAATTCTTATCTTTTCTCCAATCACTTTATCTAATTTAATAAACTATGAAAATAATAATTGCAATAAAAAGAATGTATAATATAGTTGTACCTGATAAATATAGTTGTACCTGAAAATAGTGAATTGAATAGATTGGTTAGGTATAAAATAAAAAATAAAGTAATTTAGAATAAATCCTAATATTATAACATTTTTTTGAAAATCCAAGGATTAACTTTTACTTAAGATATGCCTCTAACCTATAATAGAAATATGTTCATAAAATATTGATTCCATAAATTGATTTGAAGAAAAGAGAGAAAAGCTAATTGTTTTTGATTTTAAAGCTATGTAGATCAATATAGTGATAAATAGTTTCTATTATAAATAAAAATAAACTACAAGGGAATGAATATATCTACCCATAGACAAAGACCATTAGAAATCAAATCCGAAGAGTAGAATATTATCGCCTCTTCTTCTACTCTCTTCGGTAAGGTAGATTAACTATCCTCATTTTACGCTAATTCATTTCTAATTCATTCCAATATACTTGCTTAAGTTTTTGAGGTAATCATTAGCAAAATAGAATTGTTCATTAGGATTTTTCATATGAAATTTATTTAATCAGAAAAAATAACACCTATTTAGGTATAATATGATCATAAATTTGATGGTATTATAAATACTAAAAATATGATTATTTTTTAAAAACCAGAATTCAATTTTTTATGATCGTTGTAATTAGTTTTGAAGTTAAGACTTTTATTATTGAAAAAATTCTTTAAATTATTTATAAATTACCTGCATATCATATCATTGAGTCATCCAAAGGAGAAAAATTATTAGCTAGCCAAACTTTCTCTATGATAAATTCATCTTTTATCATGTTATCAATGTTAGAATGAAATATTCCTACCAATTTATTTCCATTATTCATTATTTTTACCTCTAAGAATCCATGCTCTTTAAATTGTTTAGCAGTAAAATATGCTTGCTCTCCTAGCTTGTGAAATTCCTTTCCACCTGTACCTACTATAGCAAATATTGTCCCCTCAGGATTAACATATTGATTTCTTTTATTTTCACCTTCATCAAGTATGGCGGTTTGTATTATCGCAGGATGTGTAGGATTTTTTTCGTTATAAATCAAAGGATGAGTCCTTTGATAATTATGTACATGACCTTGTAATACTAGATCTACTTTGTAATCTTCAAATATGTTATGATATGCATCTCTAAATGTTTCTAATCCTTCATGTTTTGTTTCCGAAGTATACATCGGCTGATGGAAGTATACTACTATCCAATTAATCGATGGATAATTGCTTACTTTTTGTAAATCTTGTTTTACAAATTCATATTGTTCCGATCCAATATCATAAGCAATTTCGGTAGACATTGATAGAAAGTGTACATTATTATAATTAAAAGAATAAAACTGTTTTTCAAGATTAGTATAGTCCATATATTGTTTTAACAAGGTTTTGCTTTCAAACTCATGATTCCCAAATGAGACTTGTAATTTTTGAGGATCTATACCTTTAGTTACTGCTTCCCAACATTTCATATTTTTTTCGTAGGAATAATCACCTAGACCTAACACTATTTCAGGATCTGTTTCTAACATATTGATCGCAGTATCCCTTGCTTCGTTATTACAGCCCCAATCACCCGCAGCCATAAAATTAAAATCATTGATATATTGTCCATCTTGAGTATAATATTTACTCTCTTTTTCTGTTCACTTTGATTTTTTATATCTTCATCTTCATTTTGGGTTTGGGATAAAACTGATTGAGGTAGAAATGATATGGTAATTATACTTATAGTAAATAATATTCTTATGGTTATTGTTAACTGGTTTATTTTGATGTTCAAATCGATCACTAAATTATATTTAGTTTAACTACGTTAAAAGATTCAGCATTATAGTTCTCATGTCTGCACCTATAACTCCAGTTATTAAATTTGATATATAGTTCATATAGTAAACCAATATAAAGAAAAATAATATAACTTATATAATTAATTACTATCATAATGACCAATTAATGATCAATATAATAGGTAATTAATTCAATTAACGAGGACTGATAATAATTAAGTAAATTAATTATAATATTATATTTTACAAACTATTTATTCAAGATAATTGATTCTTGAGTCATTTAAAATTTTCAAATAATTGACCGCTATTAAACCAATGAATGAATTCTTCCAAGGTAGGAGCATTGAGATTTCTCTGATCAACTGTATACGAATTAAGTTCTAGTAAAATATTATTTATGCATTTTATGGTTTCCTGTCTACTTTTATTTTCAATTTTAGCTATATTAGATCTTTCTTTTAGAGAATGGGGAAGATTATCTATCCATTCTTTAAAAGTTCTATTTATAATCATGATAAATATACTTTCAATTTTATTATTTTAAATCTTGACGCCAGTGTTGTTTGTATATCTATAAAGATTTTTGGAGGAATTTAGATTATAGTGTTTAATTGCTCATCCTAACTTTTATCACCTATTGAGTTATTTTCCTAATGTTTTGTGTGTTTACATTAGGTATTCTCATTTTTTCATTTAATACCTTGTTATACCCTCTATCAATTGGTATATATTAAAATCTTTAATCAACATCTCAAGTTATGTTTATTTCGGTTTATTGTTTAATAAATTATATTCCTCATTCAAATCTCACAAATTTCTCCAAATAATTACAATAAAAAATATGATAAACACTTTTTTTACTTTATCTCTAAACACATGTGTATTAATCAAAAAAACCCGTCTTGTGCACACATCATTGATCCTGATCTAAATAACCCCTAAAAAAATCGACCAGGTATAAAGAGGTGAATGTAGTATGTGCCAAGAAAATGAGTAGTAGATGGTTTAGTATTTACTACAATCGGGGATAATATAACAGACAATTGTAAAATTTTCGTAAAATTCATTATAAATTAAGAAGAAGGAACTATAAATGGCTTGATGTAGATGAGTTTAAAATTGAATATCTTTTCTAATTATTATTGTGGTGGTTTATAATTCATAATTTATAATTGGGCTACTAGAACAAATCCTTTTAAAATTGATCTTTCATTCCCACATTTGTAATTGAAAAATAATGAAGAATGATAATTAATTTATAGTATGGTAATACAATTTGACTTTTTCATCAATATTATCCTATTTGTCCTATAGTTTTATTCTAAAATTTAAAATTAAGCTAAATCTATATCGTATTTTTTGCAGTAATAGGAAATATAAAAACATATATTTACCTATATAGACATATAAAGAATAAATATTACCTGTCTATATATAACTTAATGTCAGAGATTAAAAATTCTACTCAAACAGTTCAAGACCTCAAAAAACCACATCTCTATGAAGTAAATGATCTAAATATGAAAAATGTTCTGAATCAAATAACTAATACTACAAATACACAGAGACAAATTTTAAAAAAATTGGATGAAGAAAGTTCTAATCATTCAAAACTAGAAAAAATATTGTCAGGGATAAAAAACGATCTTAAAGAAATTATAAGATCCGCCCAAAACAATAACGTAAATATCAAAAGAGATATCGATTCTGTAAAACAGATTAAAACCAAGATATCAGAGATACAATCCCAATTGAAAGAAGTTAGGAATGCTATGACTACATTAAATCAACTTAAACAGGAAAACCAGAGTAAAGAGGAGAAGAGGAAAAATAAAGAACTAAAGAGAGAGGAGAAGAGGAAAAATAAAGAACTAAAGAGAGAGGAGAAGAGGAAAAATAAAGAACTAAAGAGAGAGGAGAAGAGGAAAAATAAAGAACTAAAGAGAGAAACAAACAAAAAAAAAGAGAACAAAAACTATAGGATGGGAAGAAAAAGTATAAAGAAATAGAAAAATAAAAATAAAAATAAAAATAAAAATACTATTATATTCAGAGGGACAAGAATCTTATATCGTCACTAATACTTCTGAATATAAGATATATTTATTCACCATGACAAAACTTACTAATTTTCGCTAAACCGTTACTAACGCCATTGTTATAGAACGACCATAATTTTGAATCATCTACATTATTGTTATATTAACTCAAATTATCCATGAAAAATTTATAACACATGTAAAGAGTAGAGGTATTTTATCTCGATTAAATTATTTGCATCCTAAAACTCTAGGATTAAGATTTTCGGAATCTTGTCCTCCTTGAATCTTTTATCTTTTGAGATAATTGTCTAGCGTGAGTAGTAACCTATAATGATGAAAATGGATATCGAAAGTCAATTCAGTTAATCAGTGGTCTTCATAATCCTCTATTAATAAACACGACTTTTGCTACACCATCAATCTGTTTATTTGAGCAGCAATATAAAATAGAAAACTTTGGTTTTACTTCAATAATTCAATAGGATCTATTGAATCAATCATTATTTTCTATCTCAAAATCCTTTTATTTACTAATAATATTGTTTAGAATATAGATTCAATAAAACATATTTGTTATGGCGATCTAACAAATTCCTTAATCAACTATCAGGTAATAAAATTTATGAGACTACTGCATTAATAAAAAATACATCAGGATGAAAAAAACGTTATTACTTTTACGTCATGCAAAATCGAGCTGGGATGATCTAGCTTTTGCAGACCATGAAAGACCACTTAACAATAGAGGTAAACATAATGCAACTTCAATGGGAAAATATCTAAAAAAAGAATATCTAATTCCTGATTTAATTATTAGTTCTACTGCGAAAAGGGCTTTAAAAACTGCATATATAATCGCAAAATACTCTGGATATAAAAAAAAAATAACTAAATCAGAGACTCTTTATAATGCTACTCCAGAAGATTATATACGAGTAATAAATGATATTTCTGATAAACATAAAATAGTTCTTTTAGTAGGTCATAATCCTGTTTTGGAAGAAGTGATAGAAAGACTTCTTGGTGAAAGTCATATCATGAAAACTTGTTCGTTGGCTCAGATAGAATTATCAATTGAATATTGGAAAAAATTCTATTACGGTGCGCAATGCAGACTAACTGATATAATTCTAGCTAGAGATCTAGAAGATGATAGTATTGATGAATAATATATGCATAGATACGGAGGAAGATATAATGTAGTATTCTGGCATGACTTAGTTGACATTGTTATACAGACTGGAATAAAATATTTCTCTAACGAAAATTATATACCTCAAGAATGAATATGATATTCTATGCATGCATGCTATGATGAATGAAAATTTTTCTCACCAAATGGCAGATCAGATAGATAAAAATTTTTCAAAAGTAAATACCATTTTGAGCCTTTATTTAAAAAATCCAAACGTAAAAAATATTCATGATATCCGAAAGTCAATTAGAAGGGCAGAATCTGCTTATCTCATTTTACCAAAAAAATACAGGAAAAAGAAACAGATTAGATATTATATAGACCAAAGTAAAACCTTTTTTAAGATAAATAGTCAAATAAGAGATTATGATATTTATTTGCAAAAAATAGAGAATTTTAATAAAACATATAATGTAAAGAATGATGCTAGAACTGACAATAAAGATAAAACTAAAAAGCCTTCCTTTGCTAACGGGGATAATTATAGTAGCAATAATAGTAAGATTATCTCTCAAATCAAGCATTATAGAGAATCCAAATTAAAAAAGGCAACAAAAGCTGCTGAAAAGTTAAAGGACATTAAATGTCCTCAAATCAAACAAGATATACAAAAAATCCAGACGAGAATAAATCGTAGATTCAAAAAGGTTACAAAGACTTTTACAAACGAAATCAAGAAGAATCTACCCGTTGTAATTAATGATGAAACGAAAGTAAAAGAACTTCATATGTTAAGAAAAGATTGTAAAATGTTAAGATACGTACTGGAATTACGATCTAACGATACTAAGAAAGACAGTGGAAGTAAAGAAGACGACCTTACTAAATCTATCACAGAATTAGAAGACCTTCAAGACTTCTTAGGAGAAATACATGATTGTGATGAAATATTATCATTCCTAAAGAAATTCAAAAATTTCCCAGAAACTAAACTTATCATCAATAAAGAGAGTAAAAATAGAAAAGATTTGTATAAAAAATTTGTTGATAAATATCAAAGTTCAATACAAGATCTAAATTTTATTACTAGATAAATATTATAGTTTATTTTCCTACCTGCTAAAAATTTCTCATCAATGTTCAAAAATATGATACATATCTTTTATGATGATATATTTGGCCTCTCCAACGTGAATCATTATTATCACAAGTATTACTTTACATCCGTGTTCTCGATTGTGAGCTTTACTATACTTTGAAAATGTGATAGGCCCAAGATGATCACGATCAAGTGTTTCGTTAATTCCATTTGTTTACCATTGACCATTTAAAGATGGATTTGTTAAACTATCCAATTCAGAAAATATTACTGAGATTAAAGCACAATTTTTTGGTCATATTTTGAAATTCTGGAGTTAACTCAACCATTAATTCGATTATATTCAAGTGATCTTGTTTAATTAATCTGTTGTTATTTATCGGAATAGTGTCTAGAATTTCCAAATAGTTAATTGGTTTATAAGTATAATTTTTATGAAAAAGGCTGAACTAAAAATGTGACTTAATTTTTTAAATCGATATTAAAACGATCTTATAAATCATATTTGTATAGTATTTCAATTTTATATTGATAACGACCGCATCATCAATACCTCCAATAACTATTATATTTTGAATGGATTTATTATCTTTTTATTATCCTTTTATTTTCGCAATCTTTTAATCTAATAAAATTTAAATATATAATTTTAAACTTCATTTTCTAGATCAGTAGAATTTTCTTTTCCATATTAACAGTTCACTGGTTCAATTTTATCGTGATCTTGATATCTTTTTTGTCTTAATATATTAATATTATTTTCTTTAAAAGAACATATACTTGGCAAAGTCTATAGAAAATTATCAGAAATATTAGATATAAAGTTAAAAAAATTGAGATATAGAATAATCTCTATATTAGATAGGTCTGAATTCTACCTTTCATATTGATGTCCAAATAGTTAAAGGTATAGGATATTTAGGAGTGAAACTATTAGATGATCTAAATTAAGTGAATAAAAATTGTTACCTTCATAGCCTCACTTTGTTTTGCTGCATCAATATGCAGTAGTACAAACGGTTGTGGTTTTCTAGTAACAATCATTATGATAAATTTCCTTTAACATTCCCAAAATACCTAAGTTTCTAATATGAGGTTTTATAAATAAGATATAAATTAACATTGAATAATACTATTAAACATTTTAGTATCTACAATTTCTTATTTCAATATCCAATTTTTACTTAGGGCCTTTAGTCAACGTTTATTAATTATGATATAGTCGGCAGAAATTTTTAGAAATTAATTAATATTTAAAATTATTTGACTTGGATAATAATTTTTATTTAAGATCAGTATATTTTATTATATTATGTCTTTTTTGAACAGTTTTAAATCTGGGAAAAATCCTCCAGAAGATATCAATGTAGT
This sequence comes from Nitrososphaeraceae archaeon, assembly GCA_042138015.1. Lineage (GTDB taxonomy): Archaea > Thermoproteota > Nitrososphaeria > Nitrososphaerales > Nitrososphaeraceae > TH1177. The sequence goes on from JBHIVA010000025.1 coordinate 11,360, forward strand.
CATAGAAATACCTATGGGCAGTAACATAAAATATGAATTAGATTTTGCTAATGGTTTCTTGTATGTTGACAGAATACTATCCGTTGAAATGATATATCCATTTAATTATGGTTTTATTCCTAGAACTCTTGAAAATTCTGAAAGTAGTGGTTTGACCAAAGACAATCTTGATGTATTTGTTATAGGATTTGATGCCATATATCCAAGAAGCGTTATAAATTGTATTCCTTTGGGAGTAATATTGAGTGAAGACCAAGACGGAATAGACTCAAAAATAATCGCAAAACCATTATCAAAAGAAAAAGAAATTATATCTGGTTTTGAGCCTATATTTAATGATTTAGAAAAAGGGATAAATTCACAACTATTTAAAAAATTGATACACTTTGTCGAACATCATAAAGATTTGGAAAAAAATAAGTTTGTAAGAATTAGGGATATTGGAGATAAGGACAAAGCAAAATTTATAATTTCAGAAGGAATAAAAAACTATGAAAAACTAATTAATTATGATAAATAATTTATACAAAAATTAAATGATATTCTTTATTTGAAATACATAATAAACACAAAATTAAACAATTGTAATGGCATTAAACATTATAAATAAAAAATTACTAAAAAGAGAAATTCTATAAGCTAAAGCAACAGTCAATTTATCAATCATCCTGCAAAAAAATGATCAAATCAAAGTATATGTAGTTTTTCTTTGAATAAAAATTATTATTATTTTTCAAAAACTATGTAGTAACCGTAGTAGAGTCGCCTTGTTTAGGATTCTTTTTATTATTTTTTCTTGAGAATATTCTTTTTATTTTTTCAGAAATACCCACATGACTATATTGTCTATAAAATATATAAGAATATATGCAATTTTTGAAAATGTTAAGTAGATTTTATTTTGGAATTTTAACTTTAAATATTTCATAAAAATTAGGCTATTTATTGACATTGCGGCCATTGCTGTTATTGTTGATACCATCATTGTTAATACCTATATCCATGATAAAAATAAAAAATATTATATAATACTTCTTCGATCAATGTCAACAAGTCTATCAAAAGATAATCAATAAGTTCAATAATCGTAATTGAATTATTTTAAAATTAATTATGATGCAAATACTATATTATAATAGATATGATGGAAAATAACAATGATAATAAACCTTTTAATAGAAATAGAAATAATCAAGGTATTAGAAAATTATTATTCAAATGTTATTACTGTGAAAAAGAGTTTGATAATGAGAGAAATACTGGATACATAATTTAGGAAATCATCCAGAAGAACCAAAACAACCTAATTTAGGCATGATAAAAATAAGGCGTAATATTAGGTTATAAGATAGAACCCAAGTTATTTTATTATTATATTTAAATTAATGATTTCTTAATTATCAAAAGTTTTCTTCGCCCTTTATCAAAGGAATGATTTTTTCCATAATCATATTATCAAAATTATTTTCATTATAATCCATAGTAAAAATCAAATAATACCTTTCATTTATTGGAATGATGCATCTATTCACCTTTTCATATCTTCTAAATGTGTAGGGTAATTTACCTATTTTGGATTGAAATTTTATTCTTGCTTTATGCCTTGTTATTGAATTTCTTGCAAACTCACTATTCTCTTCTGTAGAAAGAAGGAGTTTGATTCCCTCTCTAACTCTCATTTATGATAATTCCGTCATGATCAGTTATTCCTATATCTTATTGACTTGTCACAATGCAATATATTTTTGATAAAAGTAGTTAGGAAAATATTAATATTATTATCATTATCGTTTAAAGAGCCCATAGTTGTATATCATAGCTATTATTTTTGCAGTAAATAAATTGAATCCTATGAATCCTACGAATATCATTTCGATTTAATTCAAAAAATAATTATAGATTAGAATATGAAATTCATATGTTTATTTATTCATGGTATTCTCTTTCAGATTTTCAATTCATTATTAAAACCTCAAATATTTTGCTCATCTTCATACATTTTTTCGATTTCGATAGGAATCGAACTCTTCCATCTTGTTGTCACAATATCTAAATCATGCATTTTTATTTTTCCTTTATAATAAAATTTATAATTAAATCAATTAGACAAAAAAGTTTGTTTACTTGTCAACTTGAATCAATTAATTTGTATTTGAATCGCTTTGATTGGTCATTTGAAACAGATGAAATCTCTGCCTTACCAATTCCCTTCTACCTTCAGGAACCTCATAAAATACTATTATTTGAAATATATTCTGTATATCTTTCACCGAATCCTTATCTGTATTTTTAGTAATTATTCCCCCAGTGGTTATATTTTTCCCTACAGGAATAGTCGTTGTCTCGTCTGAACTCTCGTGTTTATCGTTAATAAATCTCGTCGTAAAATGAGATTGCGAGCCATGCAACTTTCCTCCTATTTCTGCTATAATATCTGATAGTTTCTCATACTGTTTTGTAACCTCTTCAATTCTACCCTGAAGTATTTGGATAGAATTAAACATTTTGGCTTTCTGTTGTTCTGTTTGCGACTGGATAAGGGACTTTTTATAGTAAGTGGGTCTTGTTTGTTTTGTTGTAGGCTTAGAATTAGGACAAATGTGTCTATTACCAGTATCTACTTCATAAAATGCTTTTTTAGATTTATTCCAGTAAATGTGAATACCACAACCATAGATACAAAGTTTGGAATAATCGGTATTAGAACTCATTATTTCTTTAACCTATTATCTAGCAGAAGGAGGAACAAATTCAAAATCACATTTAAGACATTTTACGGGTCTAGTGTAAATGGCTTTATCTTTTTCTGATTCTTCAGAGTATCTAGCGTGATGCCGTTCGAGTTCGATAAAGTCTTCACCACCACATCTAGGACATAAAATCATTTTATTATACTATTACTTCGGCATTATAAAATAAAAGTTTGACTGTCTACAACAATCGCTGAGATGTCTCATTAATTAAATATATGATATTTTAGAATTCATTTCTTACTCCTTCAAATGCTAGATAGTAATTTTGATTCGTTTCTCTTTTGCTAAATCCTTTATTTATAGTATAAATGTATAAAGCAATTACTTCAAACAAAAATAGATAATAAAGAATCAAGAATAAAGCATGAACGTCTAGGACAAAGGTTGGCAATCTCCCACAGAGTCAATAAGAGCGTGTATTAGGTAAATAATATTATGTGAAGTTCATATTTGAGTATTCTGAAACTGGAAATCCTTACTGGTGTTCATGTCTCTGATGTCAAGAAAGTAAAATTAAAGTTTCATTTATTTAACTTTAGTTACTTCCGTTATCCAATCACATTTTATATTAATTTTGAAATGGTGTTTCTCTATCGCTTCTTTGGTGGGAGCCTCTAAAAGACAATAAAAAAGATCTGCTTCTTTATTCAAAAAAATATTGATATGAGATACTCCAAATTCATCTTTGGGTTGGTTGACAATCTCCTCTATTGTCATATCTAGTTGAGGAATTTTGTGCACATCAAGGAATATAGGCATGATATAACCCAATAAATATCAAAGATATTCTTTAACTTTTTGATAATTTCTTGATTTAGAGCTAGTTTCGATTACTATTAGGCGGTAATTTAATACTGAGTTGATATAGTTTCAATCACTGTATTGCCGAAAGTATAAGATTTAAGAGATATTTTTACGATATATATTATTGGTGATAGAAAGATGGCTCTGTTTCATAAAAGCCAGGGTATTAGGCGGAATCAACTCGCTGAATGTTGGGCTGGAATAGGATTAGTGGTGGGAATCTGGACGGTAACCTTTGGAATTGTAGCAAGTGGAATACTGATGAGATAAAAAAAATATCCCCTTATTTTTTGGAGTAGAGTTCAGATTATAACGGAATACAATTCTAATCTTTTTTGAGTGGTAATCCAGTAAAAATTCTCTAAATTATTAAATAATTCCAAGTCGTAATATATTCATGACGTATGTAATATTATCAATAACTTTATTATTCGTGGCTCTAGTATCTTTTATTCCAATTGCTTTTGCACAATTTACTGCTGATACATTGATTAGTCATATGCGTGAAACTCATACTATTCTGGAAAGAAACGTAGACCAAGTTATTTCTCTAGTAGAAAATAATCATACTGCTGAAGCCGTGAACCTGCTCGAGGGTGTAGAAATAAAAGTTAAACACATGAATTCTATGTTTGACGATCTCGTATGGCAATTATCCAATCAAGGACATTAAGAAATAATTAATTGATTGACATAAAAATAGGAATACAAATCTAATCTTTTTTTTATTACTCTGGAGATATTGGAATATAAATCTGATTTATTTTTCCTCTTCATTCTTCTATTAAACATCGGACAATTAAATAGTCAAAATTTTTGAAATTATTATATAAATTAAATTCTATATTATATTATATGACTGAATATGACATAGTTTGCGTAATACATGATAATAGTAAGAGAATAATAGGTGTAAAGATTACAGGAAATAACAAAGAATTTACAATTGATGACATTCTTAGACTAATCAGAGAAAAAAATAGGTTCTTTACATATAAGGATGGTAGGAGGATACCTGTTTTTAGAGGGATTCATCCTATAACTCACAAGCCACTTTTGACTACTGACCTAAACGATCATAGCGAAAATAATTTAGACTTTTTACCTCAATGTAACTAATTTTATGTCCTTATTATTTGCCTCATTAAGAAAACACACAAGTTTACAAAGTCAGTTTTTATAACCGATCTTTCATATCTAGTATTACCATTAGAGGATAGCAGGATAGAAATACGAATCTAGACCAATATTTCCAATACTCGAAACTCTAAAAGAGGATGAATCTATCTTCGTTAAAAAACCAATTGCAAATAATTTGAATGATATTCTTAAAGATAATTATGAAATTGGAATCAAATTATTGAAAGAATGGTCTAAAAGTAAAAACAAAAATACAAGATGGATAATAAAACATGCTTTGCGTAATGAAATTCAAAGAGGAAATGCTGACATCAAGAAAATTTTGGAAGACATTGGATATGAAAATCAAGTAATAATTTAAATCAGTTTTTGTATAACAATCGAAATGAACAAATATGCTAGATAGTTAAACAGATTTGGCATCTTTTATGTTACTTTATTTTCACACAATCATTGAGATTATTTAAAAGAATACATCAATTAAAAGTGCCTTAAACAGTATATAAATAAATAAACAATAGATTATTTTTTCTTAACATAGTAATAAAACCAAAATGTCTCTAATTGTATTAAAAAGTTATGAATATTATTTATTATAAATATCTTTATGATACAAACAATTTCCATATTATTCAGTTAAAAACTTAGCAGCTGAATTTATCCATCTTGGATATCCGAAAGAATATTCTCTATCAAGTTCCAATTCAAATTCTTTTAGTATTCCTCTAACTGTTTTATAGAAGCACAGTTCCTTGGTTTTATGTCCAATCCCCTCAAATCCTATTGTCCACCATGTACTCTTATCATTCATAATTTTAGTTATTTCGCACTGTAATCCTTCATCTATCATTATATCACCGGATCCTACGGATCTACATATACCATCTTTGATAAAATATTTTCTTAAATACCTCAACTTTTTTACCTTTAATATAGATTCATAACTTAACGAAGAAAAGTCAACCAGATTATTATTAATCGATACTTTATTATCATTCAAAAGCCATGCATACTTTACCCACTCTTCCAATGTACCGTATATACATTTATCTGGAATTTCGAAATTAGGATTAACATTTTTTCTTAACTTTATTTCAAACGAATATCGTAATTGATGTTTAGATTGATAATCAAGAGGTCTCAACTTGATACCAATGTCCTCATACCTAGGTAAAAAAAAATATATATCTTCTCGTAAATTTTCTTTAAAAAATTTATCGTCTATATTGTTAAACCACTTTAAAGCCAAATTATATTTAGATATACTATTATCAAACCATCGAACTTCCCACGGCATGAATAAAATATTATCTATATATATAAAAATAGTATGATGAATCCCAAGTCATATTGTTTTTTATATCCTCTTTCGAGATACTCATGCTGGTTATTCAATTGCAAAATATGTATTGTTCTGTTCACCATCATAATAATGATAGGTTAAATACAATCTTTAACGAAATGAAGTGTAGCTAATTATTAAAATTTAGTTAAAAAATTTTTATTGAAAATAGGATTAATATATAGAAGTTCGTAGCCGATTAAAAAATATCCATTACCAAAGAGATTATATTTGAATTACAAAAAGCTCTATCCTAGTTAAAATTAGATAATTGCCAGATTTAAGTATGAATATAATATGGGAAAAGTATTGTAGGTTAACATTAATTATTATAATCTAAGCCTTATTACGCTCAACTCTTTACAAGCCATTTCCGTAGTATAATATTTTGAAACTTAGTACTCTGGAATAAAATTTTAAACAAGAAATTTCTTATTTTTTAGTTATAACTCAATCATTTTAACAAATCAGAAGGTTTTAGCTTTATTCAAAATCCTTTTTTTTATTTTAAACGCCTTGCGATTACAAAAAATTATGATGTTAAGTAAATCAGGCTGGAAAACATCTCCTATAGATAAATGATTTTTTTTAATTATATATCCTTAGTACAACAAGACTCTAACCTAAGGTCCAATAGTTTAACCTTCAAGATCTCCATTAAGTCTTGTCGATGATTAAATTAAACACCTATAAACAAAACAAAGAATTTATCTAACCTTCGTTGATCTCTTTCACTTTGTTATACAACATTTTTACACATTCAGAATAAGTTCTATATTTAAATTTGATCTCGGCTATTGGCATATCGTCTTTTAATCGTTCTTTTGTAGTGTCAATAGTATACTTTTTTGCAATGTCGTCCAGAATTGTATTTACCGTTAAATTTTGATATGATTCAACAATGAGACCTAACATACCTTATTATAGATTCTACTGTATATATATTACATTATGTTTAGACTATAGAAGACAGCACCTACAAATATCCTTAGGTTGATTATTGAGAAGATAGGCTTTTTATTTTAGATTTAAAATTTCTTATAATCACATATTTTAATTAATTATGATGTTTAGTTAAATATAACAATAGATTTACTGGTAATCATCATTATTAAAAAGATTTTCCTGAATAAGGGAGATACTTCTACTCATTTTTCGAATACTTGCGACCTATTAGGATTCGGAATACTTCTATTAGTAAAAAACGACATAACTGATTTTTATCTGATCTGATATACAATAAGATGCTAATAGTAGTAAAGTGGTAGAGTAATAGAAAAGACATATTCTGGGAAAAAGTTGTACTAAAAGATTAATATAATACCGTTTCATTTAGGAAATTGAAATTAGTTATATTATTCCTCCAAAAAATATTTCATTAAAAATTTATGCATTTTGTGATAAAAACAAATATATAAATTTCTATATTATTTTTATTATGTTTAACAATATTAGATTAATAATAATAGAATTATACTTAGCATTAAAAAATTAAGAAATATTTATTATAACAACCGTGAAAACATCTTATTCCTTTTCAATTATAAATTTCCATAAAAAATATATTATTTTTTTGGAAAAATTTCTCTTTTCAAAATATTTTTCTCGATTGAAATGATACCTGGTCCTGTTAACATTAGACTTATCATGATGGCAAGATATAATAAATCTAATTCATATCCATCGCTAAACCCTTTTGATAACTTTACTACTAAAATAGCGCCTATCATGTCAATAGCCAAAAGAATTGCGGAAATACGTGTTAAAACTCCGAGAATCAAAGCTAGACCACCTATTACTTCCAACAATCCAATTATGATAGCTAATTCTGGTGGTAATCCTACGTTATTAAAAAAAGTCTGACTGTTTTGGTTATCAAGAAGTTTAGGAAGACCATGTATTATAAATCCAATTCCTGCTATTATCCTCAAAGGCAATGGTGAAATTTCTATCAGCTTTTGATTATTCAAAGTACTCTTTGAAATAAAATATTTTCTGGTACTTATTCTTTTGGGAAAATGAATAAAAAGGTATATTATAATTAAATAGGTGAAGAACTCGCGATATCTTGAAAAGCGAGAGAGTTTCAACAAAATTTCTACATATTATTATATTACTCATAACTAATCGTAACCCATAATTATACTTACGTGTCTTGTTCTAGATATGAAATCATTTTTTTAATCAAGTCAACCCAAGTCCGAAAATAAAATCTTTATTAGTATTACGAATACAAATGTTAAACCAATACAAAACTATATTAAAATATTTTAATATTAGTTAATGATTAACACAGTTATTCAAAAGATGCTCATTCATCTCAATCTTATAGTCACCATTTTTGAGAATTTCAGAATATCAATTTAATTTCTAATAATCAATATAATTTCAATTTAATATTTTAAGAATTCGATCTATTTTTAGTCTATAAAAAAATTGTGTAATTTTAAATATAAACATCCATTATAATTAATTACTATTAATTAATAAGCTAAAGATTTACTATATTATATTTACTAAAACATACTAGACTAAAATTTTTATATTTACAAGAAGATGAGATGGGTATGAATATTGACAAAATACTGACCATAAGTCTAATAATGACAAGTATGTTGACAGTTGGAATTTTATCAAATCCGGCTTCGGTATATTCCCAAGAGTCTAATTCAGTATCAATTACATTAGGGGCTGCAGATGAAGGTAACTTTGAACCTTTTTCGCCTCCTGCAATAGATGTTGCTCCTGGTAGTATGGTTACATGGACAAACGAGGATTCAGTCCCACATACTGTAACTGCTGAAGGCACAGGTGAAGTACCTTTTGATTCTGGCCAAATTCCTCCAGGAATGTCATGGGATAATACGTTTGATTCATCAGGAACATTTGGTTATCATTGCTCTATACATCCATGGATGACAGGTAGGGTTATGGCTGGATAATTGGTATATTGATCAATTCCAGTCTTAATATATATCTGAATAAATCAGAAAGGATATGCTAGGAAATAAAATTATTCTTTCCTTTTAAATAGCAACACGCCGTATTTTTTATATCTTGTACTAGATCTAAACTTCGGAAAACTATATTTCAATCATTAATATCCATGCTTAGAAATGATTCAAAACTAGACACCACAAATATAATACAGGAATAGATTATTGAATCCAAATATGAGATAAATAAAGATGCAATAGTAGATTTAATGTTCTACCACTGATTAAAATTATGACTATTTAATATTTTAATGGTATTTTTTAAAAATATGTAAATTATCTAATTCATAATTTTTTTTTAGTCGAAGAGAAGTTGGTAAAATTACGAACATTTTTTGTAATAAAGGTTTAAAGTCAGAAAAATTGTCAGTTATTAAATAGTCCATTTTATTTTTAACGGCAGTATACAAAATTAAGAGATCAGCAAAATTGCCATCCTGAGTAGGATTGGATTCGGATATTTTTTTCAAAAGATTTTTGTCAATATGATTTCCTCTTATATCATCAAAGAATATGTCTGATTCTATAAATTCAAATTGGGTAAAATTTTCATCATTGATTGCTAGTTTTGAAGGAAGGATGGTTCTTGTTCCCATTTGAACTAATATTTTATTTATACATTTTTTTTTGGATATCTCTGTAATTTTATCAATTTCCTCAAGCTGTACTCTAGTAATATAAAAATTTGCTATTTTTTTAGATAATTCTATTAACTTTGGTGCTAATCGAACTCGATTGTTAAATATATAATCTAGAGAATTAGTATCCAACATTATTTCCAACGTATCAATTATATTAACACACAAAGAATAAGAGCGTTGTGTTGTAGTAATTACTTGAATTATGTAAAGTGTCCATTTTTATTTATTTATCAAATTTATGTTTCCACGCATTGTGTCAGGATGATACTCACAATAATATTCAAGTGAGTCAAACTCAACAGCTTCTGGAGTAAAGCTCAAGGTGTCAACAGATCCTTCTTCTACTGCTTCGCTTTTGATTATCTCATCCGTGTCACCATCAGGTGAAATTCCTTCTATTATCAATTCATGTTCTTCTGGGTCATCTGACAAACTTTTTATTGTTATATTATTATCTTCACCTAATAAGATGTTTAAAGAGGGATTTATCTGATCATTCAAATCTACCCACCTATAAGTATCGTTAACGAGCTTTGCAATTAACTCGATAGAATTATTTTTTGTAGATTGAAAGTTGCCAGTTTCATTGTTATTTTTTTCTTTATCTTGTGCAAATATAATAGGATTAGCTAGACTTCCTAAATTGATGAGAGACACTATTAGGACGGATGTTAGTAACAAGAAATAATACCTGGTATTGTTATTATTCATTATTTGTCTATTAAACTAACTTACTTATAAAAAGATATAAACGCTAATTCAATGATATATAGAAGTTTACCTATAAAAAAATGCGCTTCCACTATAAAGGTAGATACACCAGTCTAGCCTTAAACCTTGGATCCCTCTTTGTATTGTAGTTATAACTAAGGTAGGCTTATCTATCTATATTTTAAAAAACATCTTGCTAAAGAATAATACAATATCTTCAAAGTTTCTCTACTATTCCTATACTTTCCTTACATCCTATAGTAGGGATTTATACTGAAAGTAACCAGAAAAATCTCACACCATCTTACTCTTTTTAATTCCCTCTTCCCATTCTAAATAGTCAACCCATACCCAGAACGGTACTTGGCCGAACCGTTCTATCTATAATAGGGCATGGGCTGAATGAAGATGGCTGGCAATATTTGGGTTATTAGTTGCGTATTAGATGCTAGTATAATCGGTTATGATTTTAATATCTTACTCATTTATCAGTTATTTGGTCAATTTATTAGAACATAGTTGTTAACTTGCATTTATTTTTTCATAGTAGATCTAGAAGTATTAGGTCTTATAATTAGTAATTAGTAATTAGTAATTAGTAATTTTTTATAATGAAAGAATATTTAATTACCTTTCATAAAAAATGAGTCTACTCGATTTTTTAGTTCATCTAATGTAATTGGTTCATACAAAAGACAGTTCGTAGTCTCTGGAAATTTTTCTTTTAAATTTTTTGCGCAACTATGGTCTGATGTTACAATAAGGATTGGAGCTTCTTCATCTACTTCTTTCAATTTTTTATATACGTTTATACCATCCATTTCAGAGAAATTTAAACCCAACAAGACAAGATCATATCTTTTTTCTTTGAATGACATTAACCCTTCTGATGGTCTTGTAAATCCATCTACTTCATAACCAGAATATTCTAGGAAAATCTTAAATAATTCATTAATATCTTGATCATTTTCTATGATATTAATTGTTCTTTTATGTTGACTCAAAGTCCTCTTCTATATGAGGTGAATAAAAGATATTAAGGTTAGCAATATTAACTCGGGATTAATGTTCTCAATAAAAATTTTATTTCTATATAGAAAATTAATTTTTTCTTCTTTTGGTCCATTAAAAAAATTAGAATAAAGATCTTACTTTTTTATTTGTTATATAACAAATTTTAAATTAAAAATTTTTCTGAATGAACATCAATTAATTATAAAATTATATTTTAGAAATAAAAGAACTGATTATCTCGCTTACTTCATGGTAATTAGTGATTTGTAACATATGCGGAGCTTCTTGTATTGAACAACTCTTTATATTTGGTAACATTTTTAAAAGTAATTTGTCTCTTTCTTGACTGATAGGGCGATCCTTTTGTTTACCAAATATATGTAAAATAGGAATATCTGATAAGTTTCTCGCATGTCTTTCTGTAAAAATCCATGATTTCATAGCATTAATCTCATTATGAAAGAAAATATCTGCATCAATCACAGACATATTAAAAGAGTTACTAGGTAATACATTTTCTATAATTCTTTTAAAATCTTTTCCTATGGCCAAGTTCATAAAATTAATCATAACATCCTCTCGATAGCCTTTATCATATTTTACAATCATTGTGTCAAAAGCATTAATCACATTAAAATTGCTATATTGATTATATCCGGTTATAGCAGGTTCTAATAATATCAGAGATTTCACGTAACTCTTATACATGTATGCAAATTCTATCGCAATAGATCCTCCAATAGAATGACCTAAAATATGTGCCTTTTGAATTTTTAAGTAATCTAAAAGCTCTTTACAGTCCTTTGCTTGGTCATTTATTGTTATATCAGTATCTATATGACTACTTAATCCATATCCTCTACGATGGTAGTGTAAAATATTATAATTATGTATTAAAATATCTGATTTAGTAATCAAAGGTAGATTTGCATTGGCAATAATACCCCCATGTATGAATATTAAGTTATTTGTACTCTCATTCCTACAGAGTTGTTTTTCTCCGAATGATTGGGTTAGTTCATAGGCCAAGTTGATTCTGTTAAAGGAGAAAATATTCACATTGTAATTATATATAATTTAAATAAAAATATATTCATGTTAAATGAATGTAACTTTTTCAAATAGAATAATTGATTCGATTCAATATATAAATCGATTCGTTAATGGTCTAACAAACTAATGAAATAATAAGTTACTGTGGTTAGCATAAATCATAATAGTAAATTATATCCAGCGTTAAGGAAAATTTTGTTGAAACATTAAATTTAGACTAAGAAAACTATGTCGAATTAATTAAGTATTAAATCCTTTTAGTCAATTTAAAAATTATTGTTATTATTTATTTGTAATAAAGTATTGTTTTTTATTATGTAATTTTTTTCGATATAAATTATAATAAATATTAAGTCTATTTGATCATCTAAGAAATCCTTTCAAGTTAGAACTAAGTCTACATAATAAAGTACCTGTAAACTTTTTCTATGATGATACTATAACATCACGTGAAAAAATGTTAAAAAATTCTTTTTAATCATAGATTAATTGTTAGTAAAGAGGTTTATAGAAAGATTGATTTCGATAAAGTTATCTATTCTAATACTAGTAATAGGTTCTATTTTGTTCAACCCTTATTCAGGAGTGATTGCTCAAAAACAGACCGAACAAACCAGTGATAGTACTGAGTTTAAAAATACAGAAACATCTAATCCTATAGTTCATGTAATTATAGAAGGTACGGAAAATGCTGATAAGATAAAGGGAGGAACTGGTAATGATAGAATTTCAGGTGAGGAAGGAGAAGACACTCTGAATGGAGGCGAAGGAGACGATACTCTTTACGGAAATGAAGAAAATGATAAAATCAATGGGGAACTAGGAGACGACGAATTGGAAGGTGGAGAAGGTGACGATGTCATAAAGGGTGAAGGAGGAGATGATAAGATAATTGGTAACAAGCATAATGACAAATTAGATGGGGGAAAAGGTAATGATGAGATTGAAGGAGGGGAAGGAAATGACAACATACAGGGAAATGACGGTAATGATGAGATTGATGGTGGTGAAGGAGATGATAATTTAAAGGGAGGCGATGGTAATGATGAGATTGAGGGTGGAAATGGCAATGATAATCTTGAAGGTGGAGAAGGAAAAGACATCTTAAAAGGAGGAAAAGGTGCTGATATATTTAATTGTGATATAGCGGATAAAATTGATGATTTTGATTCGGGTGAAGGAGATAAGAAAATAGGTCAATGCTCGATAGTTGATGAATCTTCACCTAATATTTCTTAAGTTGAAATTTCATGATCAGAAAAATAATAAAATATGAAGAGATCAGTAATTAATTATCCAGTAACTAAGAACAAATAAAAAAAGTGGAAGTATGATCAAAAAAATTAGAATAATAAAGATAAAATTATAACATTTTCCTAAAGCAAGAAAACTTCTATTGACAAAGACAATAAATTTTATATCCTCTTCAAATATGCGGTTTTGTGAATAAAGACTAACCAAATATATGATACTCATATTAAGAACAAAATAATAAGTTATATTCTAATTCAGGTACTTCTTCATTTTCCTATTTATACAATACATCACTACAATACTATATTCATATCGTGATGAGTAATCAAAGTTAATTTTGTTAGTTCAGTAAATAATATTAAATATGGAAGATTTAATGTTATAAATTTGTTCTGTTATTTTAAAACTTTTGTTTTTTTATCAGCTCTGAATACGGGTTTCCATTTTAAATTACGAAGGGCATTGATCCTTGTCAATTTAGATTTATCTTCTGTATCCGAAGATGAATGGGGTATAATTGCTATTTTTTCTAGAGATGGATATTTTGAACGGATATCCATTTCTATCCGAAGTGATAATAATTCTATATCAGATAATCGTTCATCGCCACTAACTTCTATATGGATTTCCGCTTGGTCGACCATTCCTGAAGAACGCAGCAGGACGTTTTTTACATCCACATCTTCTTTTCTAAAGTCATTTGAGATTACCTCTTTTATGCTTTCAGTTATTTGAGGATTTTCCCATGAATCAACGAGTATAAGTGATGATCTTTTTAAAGTAATATACGAAACTGAAAATATGAATCCTGCAATTATCATTCCACCGATAGCATCCATTTGTATAAATCCAAACTGAGTTGCAGCTACTATACTAAAGAAACCTATAACCGAGGCAGATCCGTCTTTGATTGAATTTCTAGCATCTGTTTTAAGCGATAGCAAATTATATTTATTTGCAATCCTTCGCATCTGAAACGCTCTATGTAAAGATAAGGCACTAGCACCAGCTAAAACTATCATCACCAATATAGGTTCTTTTATTTCATGAGGGTGGATTAATGCTTGATATGAATTATAAAAGATAATTATACCTATTACTATCATTCCCAGTGCGGCTGCTAACGCTGTTAAACTTTCAACTTTGTGGTAACCAAAATGGAATCTTTTGTCTGCAGGTCTATGCGCTATTCTAAGTCCAAGCAATACAATAAAAGATATCATTGAGTCAGAAACTGAATCAATTCCATCTGCAAATGCAACTATACTACCACTAAAATAACCAGTTATTATTTCAACGACACCAATTGCTAGCAAGGTAACAACAGATATTTTCGCTATTCTCTTTCCCGCGATAATCCCTTCGTTAACAAGATTTGATGAAGATACCAAGGGATCTTTATCTTTGGTTAATGAATTCTCTATTTCATTTGAAGAGTGCTGCGAAGATGTAATTCCTATATTTTCATTTGCAGAATCTTCAGAAGGTTCTTTATCTGAATCATCCAATTTTATAATATAATTAATAATATTGAGGTATTATATTTAAAGATATACCTCTTCAATAATTCTTATTTATATAATCTTTATATACAATATTTAGGTAATAGGAGGACTTAAAGAATAGACAAATAATTCTGTATCGATCTCAAGCCACAAAAGTGATATGGGTAAGGTTAATTAATATCTTTATAAAGCTTTTCCAGTGTATATTCTGAATTCACAATTCCTTACTAGTAACAATTAGACTAATAATGTCCTTGTCGTAGAACTTGATTTTTCAGATTATTCATGAGAATGTAGGTCTTTTAAGACTTCGTGAACTCTATTTCTAAATAATGTTAATCCTATTCGTCCCGAGTAAGGTTGTCCTTTAGCAAATGACTTAGCTAAATTGGTTACAAATTCTTTTTCTGTCTTAGGTGGCATCGGAGGTTCAAATGGATCTACATCGACTTCTATTATTACTGGTTTGTTCTTCTCTTCCTTCATTGCTGAATGAATTGTAGATTTTAGTTTGTCTGGGTCATCAATATGGTACCCCACTCCACCACATGCTTCTGCAAATTTTGCATAACTAATAGGGGTAAATTCTATTCCATACTCGGGATTACCAAGAAAAGCCATTTGTTCCCAGCGAATCATTCCCAATGAGTTATTCTTAATCACTATAACCTTAATTGGTAAATTATATTGTACTGCTGTAGCAAATTCTCCCATAAGCATTGTGAACCCCCCATCCCCCACAAACGCAACTGATTCTTTTTCTGGGTATGCAATTTTAGCTGCTATGGCATATGGCAATCCGCAAGCCATAGTGGCAAGTGTGCCAGATAAAGAAAATCTCATACCCTTCTTAATGTTGATATATCTTGCCGCCCATATGGTATTTGCACCACAATCTACAGAAATTATAGTATTGTTATCTAGTTCATCCGATATTGTCGCAGCAACAAGTTGAGGTTTAATAGGTTTATCCTTTCTCGTGCTTCGTTCTTTTAATAAGTCATTCCAATCTTCCATACTTCTTTGTTTTGACAATAGAAAGTCAGAAGAGACTTTTTTTTCTAAGAGAGGTAATAAAGCAGATAAGGCTAATTTAGAATCTCCAGTTAATCCAACTTCAATTGGATATCTCATGCCTATGTTGTCACTCTTAATATCTATCTGAATTCCCTTTGCTTGTCCAGGTTTTGGCAGATAATCGATATAAGGAAACGAAGTACCTATCATCAGTAATGTATCTGCTTCATTCATAGCATCAGTTGCCGGTTCCGTTCCTAGTAAGCCTAGGCCACCAATACTATATGGACTATCATCTGGAATTACATCTTTTCCAAGTAATGCCTTAACTACAGGTGCATGTAGACGTTCAGCCAAAAGTAATACTTCATTTGAAGCATTATGAGCTCCTTGACCAACCAATATAACAATTCTTTCTCCCTCATTGAGAATTTTTGCAGCTTTTTCTATTAATCCCTTGTCTGGTACAGTCAAATGAGAATAAAAATCTGATGTATGTCCTAGAACCTTATGTTTCGAGTATTCTCCTTTCAATCTTTCTTCCTGTATATCTATTGGAATTGTCAGATGGCTTACTCCACGTTGAGATAAAGCCTTTCTGCATGCAATATCTACAGCCATTTCTGCGTGTTCTGGTTTGTTTATTAAATTATTATAGACGGAAACATCAGAAAAAAGTTGCAATAGATTTACATCTTGTTGATAATTTGAATTCATTAAATCTGAATAAGTTGAACCGGTGATTGCTAAGACTGGAGTATTATCTAATTTTGCATCATAGAGACCATTTAAAAGATGAATCGCCCCTGGACCTGAAGTAGCAACACATGCTCCTAATTTTCCTGTATACTTTGCGTATCCACATGCCATAAACGCAGCAGATTCTTCATGTCTTACGAGTACAAACTTTATCCGATCCTTTCTTTGTCTTAATGCTTCTATAAAACCATTTATTCCATCTCCCGGTAATCCGAAAATGACGTTAATATCCCAATCTAACAAGGCATCAGCTACAATTTCTGCTGTTTTTTTCCCATAATATTCACTCATCTCTATACCATCATATGCATATTACTATATAACGTAATTTGCATTCAAAATCCATCTTACTAAATTAAGTATATTATCTAATTTCCATATTCTATTTGAAGCTTAAATACAGACTTCTCTGAGCTGATTAAGCATATATATAATTGAAGGTAGCAATAATATATCAAGTGCTAAAAAATTATTAAATGTCTATATTCATTTTTATATCAGAACATATAATAATATAGAAAATCATTTTCTAACTTTCAAAAATACAATGAATAATATAAATATTATAATCATTAAAATTTCTCTTAATATGATTTTCTAGATACGTTGATGAGCAATTTATGTACAAACCTTTTTGTAAAAATAGCTATATGATAAATTTTTTAGAGAATAAAGCATAAAAAAATCTCTTTACTACTAGATATTCATGGAAAAAGGGATTATATTCAAAAATACCCTCTCTTATTCCTCATTCTGAATATAAATTAAGGATCAATCTTAATATGCATATCTTGAATTTTATTTTAGACATAACGCTAATTATTAAAAATGCTGCAACATTTTATATCTAGTACTTTCCAAGTACTTTGAGAATAATAGTGATATCTAGAGTTAGAACAAGAAAGATAGGGTTAATTCTTGGACCTATTATCTTTTTTGTTATATTATTTTTACCAATTAATGGGAACGAGAATATTGACAGTGAATCTGATCAACCTCCGAACAATAACGATAAAGGTACCCATCTTTCATTTTCTGCACAATTAGTTTTAGCATCGACATTTTGGATGGCAATATGGTGGTTAACAGAGGCTATACCTATCTATGTGACAGCGTTATTGCCTCTAATAATATTTCCTTCTCTTGCTATAACTACTTTAGGAGATACTGCTGCCAGTTATGCTGATAGAATCATCTTTCTTTTTCTTGGTGGTTTTATGTTGGCAAAAGCAGTAGAAAAAACGCATCTACATAAGCGTTTTGCTCTAAATATTTTAAATGTATTTGGTACCTCTCCAAAATATGTTGTTGCAGCTTTCATGATCGTAACAGGTATTCTAAGTGGATGGATGAGTAATACTGCAACTACAATGCTAATGCTGCCTATAGCTGCTGCGGTTGTATCACAAATAGGAATAAAAGGTAAAAAAGTAAATTATAAAGTAGAAGATAAAACTCCTGATCAAGGTCAAGATAAAATAGAAAATGATAACAGCGAAGAGGAATCAAGATTTGGTCTGTGTCTTATGCTTTCTATCGCTTATTCTGCCAGTATAGGCGGAATGGCTACTTTAATAGGAACACCACCTAATGCGATATTTGCTTCATTGTCTAAATCTATGCTAGACATAGACATTAGTTTTGGTCAATGGTTGTTAATAGGGATTCCTATAAGTGTATTATCTCTAATTGTAGCTTGGTTCTACATGGTACATCTAGGAGTTAAAATAACAGATATAAAATCAATGGAAGGCGGAAAGAAGATAATAAAAACAAAGTTAGAAGAAATAGGAAAAATATCAATAGATGAAAAAATGGTAGCTGCGGTATTTATAGTAACGGCTCTTGCATGGATTACCAGAGGTTTATTTTGGGGAGATCTTTTCCCAATGATAGACGATTCTACAATAGCAATAGCGGCTGCTATTTCTCTTTTTTTGATCCCGTCTAGATCCTCTTCCTCAAAAGTATCAATAGGAATAGAAAAAGATACACTAAATATAGAATCCAGAGATAATGATAAGAAGAATAATAATGGTAATTTAAATAATAAAAATTTCAGAAATAAAAATATTAAAGAAGAGAATAAAATTATGCCTAGAATACTTGATTGGGAATCAACAGTCAGTATTCCTTGGGGAGTCCTTATACTAATAGGTGGTGGATTAGCTCTTGCTAATGCTTTTACGACAACTGGATTGGACACTTGGATCTCAAATCAACTTGTTTTTGTTGAAAATTTAAGTTACATTTTGATAGTTTTTGTTATAATCGTAATAGCAGTAATCTTTGGTGAAATTATAAGCAATACTGCAACTGCGGCCTTACTAATTCCGATATCTATATCACTTGCAACTACAATTTCTTTAGATCCTCTCTTGCTTATGATTCCTTTGACAATAGCAACAAGTTATGGATTCATAATGCCAATAGGTACTCCTCCAAATGCAATTGTTTTTGGTAGTAAATATGTAACAGCCCCTAAGATGGCAAAGGCAGGATTTCCACTAGATCTTATAGGAATTGTAATGGTTACGGCATTAAGTACACTAATGGTCCCTTTGATTTTCAGCTAAAACTAATAATAATAATGTTCCATACTATTAACAATTAGGATTATCTAAAATAAAAATTTTCTTAGTTACTCAAAAAGAATTAATAATCAATAGACAAAATATTTAATAAAGTTCTAGTTAATTAATATGAGAATGGCATCGTTAGAAGTCGGAATAATCTTAATTATAATAGGTATAATACTTTATTTAATACCAAGGAAGGTTCCTATTCCTATTCCAATCCGTATTATTGCAATTATAGCATCTGCATTATTCGCCATAGGGATTATTTTAGTAGCTTTGTATCTTACCAAAATCATTATCTAAAAGACCTTTCATTTAGGGTGATCAAAAGTAATAATATTGGTCACAAAATCAAATATTTCACATCAATATTTCATTTATATATTTATCTTTTCATAAAAAGTCATTTTCCTTCCATATAATAACATTCCAATAAAAATAATATATAATTTCAGTATTTTTCTTAGACCCGCATTACCTGTAAAATAAAATTTGGATCTAGATTTCATAAGCCTACTAATTTATTTATTTTCTTCCCTATGTAGAGTTCAATCCTATTGGTGAATTTCCTTCTCTAAAGCATTCTTCAACATATCTACATGTTTATGATGATCATTTCTGATAGTTTTCCATATCTCTACCAATTCAGATTTATTGGCGCTTTCTGCATCCTTAATATATTTATCTATAGTATCGTATAAAAAATCAGCGTTTTTTCCTAAAGCAGATAATATATTATAAGTCGAGTTATCTAATCCTGTTTTTTCACTCATGTTATTAAAATATGTACATTAAACTATATAAACGAAATAATAACAGGAAAATATAAATTTTCTATTAATATTGAAATATGAAAATTTTTATTCGTTAAAAAATTTAGACAATTGATCATT
>JBHIVA010000026.1:0-30555 GCA_042138015.1 Nitrososphaeraceae archaeon
ATAATCTCTTCATTTATCCTCTTTACAGGTACAAGACACATATTTACTGGAGTTGATGCAACAGGATTCAAAATAACATGTGGATCAGAATATTATACCAGTAGATCTAAATTGAGAAGGAAGAAATATGCTAAACTATCTATCGGAGCAGACGTTCTAAAACAAATTATTTGTTATATCAAGATAAGAAGAGCACCTATTAGGCATGATAATATAGATTTTGCACCAATTGTAACAAAACTATCTAAAATAAAATCATTATCTGTAGTTGTTGCAGATAAAGGCTACGACAGTGAAGATAACCATGTACTAGTAAGAGAGAAATTAAATGGATATAGTATAATTCCTCCAAGATATGAAGCTGTACCAATATGGAAGACTCATGGCAGATACAGAAAGAAAATGAAACGAGGATACAACAAGATTCTGTACAATCAGCGTAACAAGGATGAAACTATTGTATCAGTCATAAAGAGATTGTTTGGAGAACATATCTCATCCACACTTGTAAGAATGCAGAACAGAGAATTAACATTACGATGTTTAGCATACAATACTCATAGAATGGTGAAATTGGTTGTTATGGTGATGGTTTCTACACAGCCACTGCAAACACATCTTTTAAATAGAATATAATTCAAAGTTTGGCTGAAAGATCTGTTATGAAATAATATATTTAATATTATTATTAATTTAAATCTTGTAAAATATTGTACTCTGTATTATCATTTCTTCTACTAAAGTCTAATTTATGATAGAGATGCAGAATATTATTTACTTAAATAACCTAAACTCCTGTAATTAACAAGCTTGAATAATAATTCTGTAGAAAAAGAAAAAGATCAACCTGCCTATCACAACCATGAGCCTGATAGCAGTAAAAATGATAACGAAGAAGAATTGAACAAATTCGAAGAATTAAGTATTAAAATAGATGTATTAGTAGAACTATTATCAGAAAAAGGAATTATAAACAAGAAGATGTATTTAAACAATTTAATGATGCATATACATCAAACATCGAAAGCAAAATCTTTTGAGAAATATGATCAAGAAATATAAATAAAACGAAATATTCAGTTTTTACTTCAGTTTTTAAACAACTTTTAAATTGACTAATGAAGAGTATTATATTAAATAAAATAAACCAATTTTATTACAATAATCATCAATACGTTTGATCTATTATATCAAATTCATTTTTTTAATTCTAGTGTCAATTAAACAATGTCATATGAAAAAAATATCTTTTGAGATTCTTAGAGACATGATTATATATTTTTCAAATAATACTAATTTTTATAATCTGATTTGATAATAAATCAATCAATCGTCTGGATGATTTTTATATATTTTATTTTTCTCGATAAAATACAAATTTTTAGTTGTCCTTATATTATTTTTGTTTGAAAATAGATAAAAAGTTTCTGCTATAAGGACATCAACATCTTTTAAAATACTAGTATTATCTTATTTTATGAAGATATAAATTTAAAATCTCATCAAGTTTATATCTTTAATATTATTTTTATAAATTTATAAATATCAACAAGATTATAAAAGTAATATAATATCTAAAGTTATTTATATTTTATACTTTGCTTTGTTATTTTAATACTACTCTAGAAGCTTCGAATTATTGTCATTGGAAAAATCCAATATTAAATCAGAAGATTCAAAAATCTGTTTCGTAAAGTAATATTTATGGAGTACAATAAGCTAAATCCAGAAGAAGAAAAGGTTATTGTGTATAAAGCAACAGAACCTCCTTTTAGTGGAGAATATGACAATTTTTATGAAGAGGGAACATACATCTGTAAAAAGTGTAATTCCCCTCTTTTTTCATCAAAAAGCAAGTTTAATTCCGGTTGTGGTTGGCCAAGTTTTGATGAATATATACCTAATGCAATAAGACATGTACCTGATCCTGATGGTGTAAGAACAGAAATAGAATGTCAAAATTGTGGGGGGCATTTAGGACATGAATTTCTAGGAGAGAACTTGACTGAAAAAAACAGGAGAGAATGTGTTAATTCATTATCTATAAGATTTATTCCGAAAGAGAAGGAGTTGCCAGAAAGTAAATGAAGAATAGTGAAATTGAATTAGCCACACTTGCCAATGGATGTTTTTGGTGTACTGAAGCAATATTTAAACAAATTAAAGGTGTCAAATCCATTCTACCTGGTTATACTGGAGGAGTAATAGATAATCCCTCTTATGAAGAGGTGTGCACTGGGAAATCAGGTCATGCAGAAGCAATTCAGATTGAATTTGATCCGAAAGTGACTTCTTTTGAGAAAATACTTGATATATTCTGGAATACACATGATCCTACTACGCTTAATAGACAAGGCAATGACGTTGGTACTCAATATCGTTCTGCAATATTTTATCATAATGAATTACAAAAAGAGATCGCAGAAAATTCCAAAAGAGATATTGAGGACAAAAATATTTACAAAGATCCGATTGTAACAGAAATTGTACCTTTTAAAAAATTTTATGTTGCAGAAGATTATCACAAAGATTACTACAATAAACACATGGATGCCCCCTATTGCAATTTTGTTATTTACCCAAAATTGGATAAACTTTATAAGAAATATGGAAATGAAATTAAAGATGAGTATAAGTAGAAATCAGAAATAACTTTTCATTGTTCTATATAAAATAATAGAATTAAATTGAAAAATTGTTAATGTCATAAATTCAAAATAAGTGTTTATTTGAATTTATAAATTTATCATATAATTCAAGTTTTACTCCCATATTTTTTACTTGCTCAAATTTGAGTATACAATATACAACATTCTTTAAACCAATTATTAAAATACATACTTTCTATTTAGCTAAATGTTGCTTTAAAGTCTCCTTTATAGTTTGAGTTACAATAGGTAGTATTCTCTGATCATTAATTTGTGGAATTATATAATCTTCTTTAAGATTTTTTTTGTCCACCAATCCTGCAATGGCTTTTGCAACTGTAACAAGTAGATCTTCACTTAGAACCTTTATTCGAAGATCCAATAATGACCTAATAAATGATGGGAATATAGTAGCATTATTAATTTGGTTGGGAAAATCTGTTCTTCCTGTAGCTATTATTCTAGCACCTCCTTTTTTCGACTCTTGAGGTAATATTTCTGGATTGGGATTACTTAAAGCAAAAATAATTGGATTTTGAGTCATAGATTTAACCATTTCACCTGTTACTATATTGCTTTTGCCGGAAACCCCAATAAAAACATCTGCTTCTTTTAATGAACTTTGTAAATCTCGATTGATTTTTTTTGGATTAGTTTTTATTGCTATTTCTTGTTTGTATGGATTTGTAGATAGATCTTCTCTACCTTCATAAATTGACCCACGGCTATCTATCACAATCATATTTCTACATCCTGCTGTGTGAAGAATCTTAGTAATCCCATAACCTGCAGAACCTGCACCTAATATTACGATACGTATATTATCCAAATTTTTATTCAACAAATTCAAAGCATTAAGTAGAGCAGATAGAGTAATAATAGCTATTCCATGTTGATCATCGTGAAAAACAGGTAAAGAGATTTCTTTCTTTAATCTTTCAACAATATCCAAAACTTTTGGAGATTCGATATCTTCTATATTAATTGCACCAAACATAGGTTCAATATATTTAACAAATTTTATAATTTCTTCTTTATCTTGTGTAGCAATACATAGTGGTATAGCATTTATTCCACTTAATAACTTCATCAAAACAGATTTTCCCTCCATAACCGGGATTGCTCCATCAGGGCCTATATTTCCCAGACCCAATACTCTAGTACCGTCACAGATTATGGCTACATTATTCCACTTTGAGGTATATTCATATGCCAATTTCTTGTCTTTACTTATTTCGTTTGCCACATATGCTACACCGGGAGTATATATTAGATTTATAAGACCATTTTCTTTTTCGAACATACCTTCAGCAGGAACACGATTGTGAATCTCTATTTTACCTCTAAGCATCCTGTGAAGATTTAAAGAATCTTCTTTTAAATTCAATTATAATTACTGACAAAGTATGGTATTATTTATTATTTTACAAAAATTAGTTTTATAATTGTAATCGCTATATTATCTATTTTTACTCATGAACTAAAATTAATTAATGACTTATTTCTAAAAGGTGGATCTACTAAGACAATTTCCCCGAATAATCACTTTCTGATATTCTTGTTCTAACATTGATAGATAGAAAAATTTGAATAACTTGAATGCCTTTTAAAAGCACCTGTTTGCATTCAATAATAAGTGAACCCCTTACTGATAGAAATTACATAAAATACTATATTATTAATATTTCAAATATTATCCTTATGCACTTTTTTGTTAGTTAACGATTATACTTTGTATTAAGTATACTGTATTTAGTCATATAACTAAAATTGATAACTAAAAAAATAATTATGAAGAAACTAGGAAAATGTGATTACAGGGTTCTTTAAACTTTATTTTATATAAATAATTGAAAAATCATACTGTTCAAAATCGAAGATCATCTATACTGTTAAGTCCTTCTGGAGTAACAATATATGTACCATTTTTATCCACTGACACCCATTTTATTTCTTTTAGGAAATCTGTTATAGAATAAACAAATTTTTTGTTTTTATATTCCTTTGAAACTGAATCCACAGTGAAATTTTGATTATTTTCTTTGATTTTTCTTAAAATATGTCGCGCAAGTTCTAAACCACCCAGTCTAGTACTATAGTTACTAGAGTTTATTGACATATTTTTTCATCCTCTTTACCATGACATACAATTTTCATACTAGATTAAAAACATATAGATCTATTTAAATCAGTATCTTACTATCTTTTTGGCTATTCAATTATTACCTTTGTTGTAATGATAAATGTGTCATTTGTTAAATGGTTATGTTTTAAATATATTTTAGTTATAGCAAGAGATAAAATAATAATTATAAAAAGTTAAGATATGAGTAAAAATCGTATTACATTTCTCAGTAGATAATAGTAAATGAGAATTTTTATATCTATAATATAACTATAAGATTTTTAGGAACATTTTACTATTTGGAACTATTTGAATAAATCAAATGTATGATATATTTCAAATAATATAATCATCCTATCCTATAAAATTAATATCATTTTAGGAAAAATTGATATAATATTTACTATAAAATGTAGACCAAAATGCAAAAGGACGCACTTACTGCTTTAAATGTAAATTTGTTTGGAATATTAAGAGAGAGGGTGAAAAGTAGCAATTTAGTTATTTCTATTAAAAATAATTCAATTTCATTAAAAGATCTTAGGAAATATGTGTTAGAGTTATATCCTGCTCTTGATTTAAATGATATAAACTTTGTATTTGCTGTTAATAGAGTAATAATAACCAATGAAGATATCATTGTATTCCCTCACGATGAGATTGCATTAATCCCTCCAATAAGTGGAGGGTAAATTATGGGTAGTGATAATGCTATTTCGATAACAAGAGATTTAACCATAAAGTAAAAATAATAGGCGTATATTAGGTAGGAAAAATAAGTATCAATGACGTCTAATCTTAGTGTAATGAGATCCTAATGACAATGTTATATGCATTCATAATATGGAGATTGAAATTTGTTATATACATACAATCATAAATAACTTTTGAAAAAATAGACTATTAAAATTAAAATATATGATGTATTTATTGCAAATCCATATAGAATCTGAAAGTGTTATAGAAAATCTATTGGATTTCCAGATGAAAAAGAAAAACCAGGAAGTAAATTTACTTTAACATTTTCCCCTTTATTTATATTTGTGATATTTTCTTGAACAAATATATAACCATTTGCTCTAGTCATTACTATCAAATTTGCGGTATCTCCAATTATTGGTGTAGCATTTATGATATTTGTTTTTGAAATTGATAACCTAACATATAATATTTTCGCAAAATTTTGAAATTTTTCCCTAGCTCTCCAATTTTCAGTAATTTGTGCATACATGAAAGTCTTGTTATTATATGATAATCCAATTAAAGATCTAATAATTGGCATAGCTAATACAATGAAAGCATTAATGGCTCCTTGTATAGGTCCAGGTAATATAATAATAGGTTTAGACTTTAATACAGCGATTTTAGTTACTCTTCCTCTATCTAATCTCAGTCCACCAGCAAGAATTCCAGGGATTCCCATTCGATTAATTGATTCTACAATTAGATCCTTATCTCCAACAGAAGAGCCGCCTATAGTTAGAATAATATCACATTTTGAGATTGCATGGTTTATCTTACTTTGTATATCATCAATACTATCAGATGTTATTCCTATATCAATTGGAATTCCGCCAGAAGCTTTAACCAAGTTAGAAATTATTTGACCATTAGTATTTAGAATCTTTCCGTAAATAACGTCGTCAATATTATTAGTTAATTCGCTTCCCGTTGGAATAATTGCGACCTTAGGTTTTTTGAATATATTTAGTTTTTTAATACCAATAAACTTCAATAAAGAAATATCTTGAGGTCTTATTATATGTCCTTTTTTAAAGACAATTTTATTTTTAGTGATGTTCTCTCCTGCAGGTGTTATAAATGACCCTTTTGAAAATTCTGAGAAAATTTTGATTGATCTATCAATTAAATTAAATTTTACGTATTCAATAGGAATAACTGTATCAGAATTTTTAGGTAAGTATCCTCCGGTAGGTATTCTGGCACATTCTCTTCTTTGTAAAGGCTCAGTTTTAGTATTTCCAAGATTGATATCAGTTATTACTTTTAGTGTTATTGGTTTCAAATTAGAAGCTCCTTTTATATCATCATGAAGAACAGCAAAACCATCCATATTAGAAGTATCATTTATTGGAATATTGATAGAGGAAATAAAATCATTATACAAAACTCTACCTAACGATTCATTAGTATTGACTTCTTCTGATATAGGTCGAGCATTAATATTCTTTATCAGTTTAGTAAATGCAGTTTGGATGGATGAATATAATATTGAATGTTTATGCATTGATATTTATCAGTTTAGAAGTAATATAATAGGATTATTAATTTACCATCTACAATCTAATCCTTTTTACATATTTCTAATTATATTTTACATTATTAGTAGTGATACAACAAAAAGTTTCCGTTTAGTTTCTAACAATAATTATTATGTTTATAAACATTTACCACGATGTAAATGCACATATATAGAATGAAAAATTTGTGCTCAATGAATGTTCATTTCTTTCGATAAAATAGATATCTGTTAGAGTAAATTTATTCATAAGATGTATCGTTTATTTTAATGTGATTTCGAAAATGCTTCTAGATTCTAGAGAAAAAATAATTAGAAATGGTTATTCTACTTTGATCTACAGGTTTTTGTCTAGGCAGTTCATTTACTCTGACTTTCAATTCCAATATTCCATTTGTATATGATGTCTTTGTAGAAAAGTCTTTTAATTCCATATCCAAAGGAATTTCACTTTGATATTTTTTATCGCCATGTTAAGCCTCTATCTTAATGTTATTTTGAGATATGTTTATTTGAATATCTTCCTTAGCAACGCCGGGCATTTCAGCAGTAATCGCATAGGTATTTCCTTTGCGTTCTTATCAGCTAGAGGTTCTCTTACATTATTCTTATTTATCGATTCTCTTAGTTCACGTGTTTTATTTCCATATTCATATACGTTGGTCTTACCATCTGAACCTACTATAATTTGATACCCATAATAATATGGAAGATTATCTTCTATTGATAGTCTACTTTCATCAATAGCATAAGCATTTTATTCAATATATCTTCTGTTTTTACAAAGTCTTTGTCAAAATCAAATGTTCTCTTCCATTCTCTTAATATTCTTATATTACAATTAGGAATATATATTACATTATATATATGCTTCTTACATTCAAATCATAAATTTACAAATAAAGAGAAAAATAGTTATCTAAATTTAGATTTAAGAAATTCATTATAAAACTTCAGGAAAAGTCGATTTGAAATCGAGCATTGTCTTAACTGCTCAAAAATGAAATTTTGGAAAGGACGATCAAAAAAAAGTATTATTATGAGTTTATTAAAAATAATAAACTATTAACAGTATTAAATGGATTCAAATTCCATTCAAATCATTAAAATTAAAAAAGAATAAGAACTACATTTTTCTTCTATATAGTGTTGGAGTATATTGAGGTATTAGATTCCGATGATTTAAAGAATGGAGATTATAAACTAGTAAAAGTTAAAGATAAGGAAATAATTATTTACAAAAATAACGATAAAATAACTGCCATAGGAAATACGTGTCTACATAAGGGTGGTCCATTATCAGAAGGAAAGATTGAAGAAAAATACGATGGAATTTATATTACATGTCCTTGGCATGGGTGGGAATATAATCTAGTTACAGGAAAGGCTCCTCCTGGTTATGAAGAACAACAAGTAGTTTTTGATATAATTATAAAAAATAGAAAAATATGTATCTCAGATAGTCCAATAATATTCCCTTATAAAAGCGAACATAAAGATAACCCCTTACAAGATCTGGTAGAACTAAAATATGAAACAACTCCTACTTCTCTAAATATTCTTGGAGTTTCTACAACAAATATGAATAAAAGATTACCCAGAAAATCAACATCGGATTTTGCTTTGATGGAAGCACTAGACTATTCTAAATACAAATATCAAGCAAATACTGTTTTGATAAAACTTTCAGATATTGAATTTCGAAATTGTGAGGGATATTATAGTAGAAATGAAATGGCTTGCACATGGCCGTGTTCAATCTCTGAGATGAATAGTAATGATGGAATGAATTCTATATACAGAAAGATGATTCTCTGGGCAGATATAGTTCTTGTCAGTACTCCAATCAGATGGGGTAATGCGTCATCATTATATTATAAGATGATTGAGAGACTAAATTGTGTTCAAAACCAAATAACATTAAATAATAAAATTCTGATAAAAAATAAAGTTGCCAGTTTTATAATAACTGGTGGTCAAGATAATATTCAAAATGTTGCGGGACAAATGATGATGTTCTTTAGCGAATTAGGATTTGCTTTACCCCCCTATTCATTTATGGGATGGAGTAGAGGATGGACTGCTGAAGATATGGAACATAATGTACAACAATTTACAAAATCTAAATACATAAAAAGATCTGTTAGAGATTTGATTGATAATGATGTAAAATTACTAAATCAGATAAAAGGTGATCCATGTATAAGTATAAATTCTACACAGCCTAAAATTTCTGATGCACCTACAAAGGTAAATAATTAGTACTCAAAAATTAAGGTAGTCAAAAATATTATGAAAAATATTGTTTTAAATGAAACTATAATCCAATTGCGAAATATATGTAAAATATTAGCAAATATTAAAGCAAATCATATAACACAATTACCTCATTATGGACATGAAAGCTTATTTTTTCAAAATAATGGTATAACAACTGGTCTTATAAATAATACTATAGAAATAAAAATTGATTTTTTTAGCGGTTTACTAATATATTACGATAATGAATATACACAAATAATAGATCTGACTGAGAAGAATATAGATATGAAATTTAGATCTCTTTTTTCTAAACTGCTTTCAAAGATACTAATAAACGATAATCTAGAAAGATTGAAATTAGAAGATTTAAAAGATTATTTTGATTTTATATCGAAAGCGAATTTATCTCTAGAATTATTTAGAAGCAAATTGAAGGGAAATTTCACATTCGTGCATCTATGGCCTGATGGTTTTGATCTATCCGTTGAATGGTTCACTGGTATAAATGAACAACAAGTGGGAATAGGAATTTCTCCTGGCGATAAAAATTTTTCTAAACCATATCTATATGTGAATCCTTATCCATTTAGTAGAGATATCATGAAACAACAATTACCAATAGGAAAATGGAATACCTCTCAATGGAACGGAATTAAAGTTGAATGGGAAGATATGGAAAAATTATACGTAGAAGAAATATCAAATATCATAAAGAACCTGTTTGAGATTGCAAGAATGTCTTTAAAGTAATTTATTCTTGAAAATTGGTTTAACGAAAATATTTAAAAAAATAAAAATTAATGACTGTGCCCACAGCCACAACCCATATGCTCACCACCTTGTTTTTCACTACCACTACAAGATGGACAAAGAGAGACATTACTTTCGGACATAAAAGATGTTCCACATGATGTGCATTTTAATTTTTGAATTCCTTCCATATAGTAATAAACATTTTAAACCTTATTAAAATGTTAGCAAAAATGCAATGCACTAAAATATTTAATATCTAAATACCATACAAAAGATAATAAGGTGTAAATAATGCCAATAAACTATTTATGACTTACAGTTTCTGTTTTATCAATAATTTGATTCCCATTAGCTAAATTAGTTAAAATAAGTCTTGCGTAAACTTCATTCTTTCCTAAATCCTCATCTAGAACACCTTCACCTAATATTTCTTTGAATGTAAATTTTTCACATATTGTCGGTGAAATGTCTGGAAAATATTTTAGTGGATTAAATATGAATAATTTATCATTAGTAACTATATCCTTTCCCCATAACTCGCATTTTAATTTGAATAAGCATTTTCCATTCGTATTCATTTGATATAATTCTTGGGGTGTAAACCGTATTTCTCCAGATACAGCCACCTGTGATAATTTTTTATTATGATCGTGATTAATTATTAATTTCTCATTGAGAATTATTACCATATCTATATAATGCTATTTATATCTATAAACATATTTGAGATTGGACAATAAATATTTTTATACTAGTATATCCGATTTTTTCGGCGCCGAAAAATCTCATAATTCGACTTAATTAAACTTATAATATTAAGATAAATCAGCAAAATGGAATATTAACAGAAATTATTGGAGTTTAGTTATAGTTAAATCCTAAGAAGAACATCTATTGAATTATTAATGATATTTTTATATGGGATTAGAGTAAAATTAACAAATTTTTATTAGTTTTTTTAGCAAAAATGAAAGATTTTAAATATTTAACGAAACTGAGTTTAATTTGAAAAGAATAAAGATTAATCCTTTTTTTTATTCGAAAATATTCTTTTTATACCATAAATTATTTTTGGAGATAACACTGCAGCTACCCCAATGAAAAAAGTCCATATACTATTTAGTGGAGTTATATATTTCTCTACAAAATCAGAAAGTTTTTCGTCAAAGCTGTAATGTGGTAGAGTTGTGACAGTAAGATATTCTGTTAATGTTATAGGAGGATGTAAATTTTCATCCTTTTTAATCTTTGACCCATATATCGTTTCATTTTGTGGAAATTCAATATTTGATACAATTGGAATAGTACTTGTTCTTTCGTTAATACTGTTTGGTGCAGTTACAGAAATAGTCAATGAACCATTTGTAGACTTTGGAATAGAGATTTTAGGATGTTCAAATTTCAAAGTTAAATTTGTAGCTCCTAAAACAGTAGGAGTAACAGTTGTTTGAAGATTTGCATCATTATTAATTTTAAGGTACAGAGTCTCTGTTTCACCAGGTCTTAGATTTATTGAATATTTAGATAAACTTACATCCATTTTAGGCGGAGGCACTGAAAGCCATTGTAATGTATCAAACTTATCACAAGATATTTCTGTTCCATTGATAATTCCTCTGATTCCAAATTCAAAGATAATGTTTACATTATATTCTTTGGGATAATGTAATAAACCTAGATCTAATTCCATTGGAAAGGAATTCAATCCGCTGGAATTTGAAAAAGGGTCAGCCTCAATTGGAAAAGGATTCAATACACTGGAATTTGAAAATGGGTTAACTCTGTTATTTGTAATTAATAATCCTTGTTGATCTGACGATACCTCATAGAGGGATCTGTGCCACTGATTGTTTCCTCTGTATATTTCTCTACCATATTTAAGCTTGTAGTCAGATCCAGGATCAAAAACTGATTTAATATCTACATTCATAGTATAATATTGATATTGATAATTAAATGGATAGAAACTAAAACTAACTTGATTAACGGATTTTTGTAGTTTATCCCAATTCAATCGTAATTTCTCAAGGTTATAGGACTCTCTAAATAAAGTCTCGTTTATAAAATCTAGATCTTGTCTTAATTTTATTTTTGTAACGTTATTGACAAGATTATCTATTAATTTTTCAAATCCGTCATGAAAAGATGTATATTCAAAAAATGGAGCATTATAATTAAATGTTAATATTATGTTACCAATTTTGTAGTGAATGGTTTCATAACCCAGATGAGAACCTCCAATTTTATAAGACTCTAGATATGATTGATTAGAGTTTGGAATTTGACTATAATTTGTATCATTTGTAGGGTTTATCTTCAAATAGTTTAATAAAGAAGAATTAGTATTGATTTCTGAAAATGTTACACTCGTTGTAATCTTTGTTTGAGGAATTTTAATGAATTCTCCTGTTTGTTCCAGATCATAAAGTGATTGTGAAAGATAGATTCTGGATAATAATTTTTGGCCATCACTAAAGTATTTTACAGAATCTATCTCCGCAGGATTAATAAAATCATCTATACTATTGCATAAATCATTAGAACTTTCTTTAATAACTGAGTCATTATTATCATCAGTCATCTCTTGAATTATAAAAGGTGGAGATTCATTTGCAAAACTTTCATCAAAATAAATACAGTAAAAAAGAGAAATAAATAGAATAAATAGAATTATATTTTTTTTCGTATTAAATGTATTATTGCTCGTCCTTTTAAATATTTTTAATTTGAGAATATTAGATAGTATGGATATAATTTAATAAAAAAATGAATTAAAGTATAAAATAGTTTTTATAGGTTAATTTAATTTATTTAAAATACTAATTTTATTCAAATATAAAATAATAACATATTATCAAATTACTACTTAACTACTTAAATACTTATATAGTCGGCATTAATATATCTCATCTACTAAATAAAAATAATAATTATCATGTTAGAAAAGTAAATTTTCTGGATTTCGAGATGTCAAAATAAAATACGTAGTAAATTCGATATAAAATATTCTTATTAGATATTTTAAAAATATTTTAATATTTGTTTATATATAAATAGAACATAACATATAAAAGATCTTTACTATTTCATACTAATCTATTATTTAATATACATACTTTTTTTATATTGTTAAAACTGCCATATATGATCTAGTTCATAAAGAATGAAATATTAAAAATGTTATATAAACAAATCATATAATTTATACTTTAAAATTATTCTGTTATAAAATAATTTTCATGAAAAGATGGCTTTACTGTAACGATATAATTGATTAAAAAAGTAAAAATTCTTTAATAACAATTGAAATTTGGGTTATATCAGATTATTTATATACGAATGATCAATTATCATCCCAAAAAGTATTCTTGAGCTTTCAAAATGTTATCAAACATTAAGTGATAATGCTACTACAACAGAGATTATATATTAAACCATCGTCAATGACTGTCATAACGAAGAAAGTGAAAAGATATTTTGTATACTGACTTGATGATGATTGAATTGATATTTAGAACGATGATTTTCTTAATTGAAGATGCTAATTATAAATTGCAGAGGGAATGAGCAATGGTACATTGACAGAAAATTCAGGTCTTTATTTAATCTATGTGAGCAAGCTAAGGATACCATAATAGTTTAAAAATTCAAACTTAGATAGAAAAACTGTTGGGTGAAACAGTAAAAAGATGAATATCATTCATAACAAATAATAAATCTAACTAAATGATTAAATTTTGTTTATAGTGAATCAAATTTATTTAGAATTTACAATTAAATTATGTCTTCCTTATTATACATTATAATGATTCGAAATTGAAGAATAAGAATTATCAAGTTATAGTCTAATTCTTTAAAAAAATCTATTTATTAAGGGTATTCTAACTTTTTTTAACAATATGCTTCTTTGATTTATAAAATCTATCTTTTAAATGGTTTATGAAGTATATTAGATCTAAAAATCAATTTTCTATATAATAAAATGTAAAATATATAGTCAATAATACTAATCTTTATCTATTTAATGATACATGTAATGAATATGTCTTCAACCAAAAAAGATGATATAAAAGAAAATACCAATAAAGTGAAAGAAACTACAGATAAATATCTAGAACAACAAAAACAGCAAGTTAAAGATACTACATCTAATATATCAGAA
Source organism: Nitrososphaeraceae archaeon (assembly GCA_042138015.1). Lineage (GTDB taxonomy): Archaea > Thermoproteota > Nitrososphaeria > Nitrososphaerales > Nitrososphaeraceae > TH1177. The sequence continues at coordinate 14,211 of JBHIVA010000026.1, forward strand.
ACTACCGAAACGCTAAATGAAAACGTAAACAAATTTCAAGTAGATAATAAAAGAATATTTGAAAAGAACACAGATACTTTCAGAAAATTTCAGGAACAGATTATTAGAGCAGTACAAGAAATATCCAACAATGCTACCGATTTGCAAAAAAATTTCTTTAACACATATCAATCATCCTATACTCAATTCTTAGATAACACATATAGATCATATTGGCAAAATTTCAATATTCCAGAAAGATATTCCGAAACATATAACACATTAAACAAAAATATACAAGATGGTACAATCAATGTAACAAGTTTCATGAATGAAATAACTGTTGGTGGTATCGAACATTTTAGCAAATCAGTAGAACTTACACAACGATACTACAATGACATTTTGCAGAATAACTTTAACTACGCAAAGAAAATCGAAAGATCCTACAATAGATAGATAGATAAATATAAGAATAAATATTATCTATTTTTTTTCTTTTTGAAAGTATTTCACTATATTTAGTCTGAATATATTCTGTTTTATTATTTTATTGTTACTTTACAAGTTCTAAGAATAACCGAAAATAATTTCTAGAAATTGAGTAATTAGATCGAATCAAGCTTTAATAATAATATCAGTAAAGAAGAAACAAAAATTAATGTTCTTTCTTTCATAAAATGATTGACATTTGTAGCTACAAAAGGTAAAGGAAATATTTGAGATCGTAGCATATCTATTTGAGGAACTTTACGCTTACTACTTACAAAAGATATAATTTGTAGAATAATTAATCATTATAATATTAACAAATTATAATAATAAAATTAATGATATCAGCTTATTAGAAAACAATATAAGATTTATAGTTAGAGTACAAATACCAACGAAGCAGGAAACTATACTGTAAAAAATCAAAACTTTTTACAAGAACTTGAAAACTATATTAATAAAGTGAAAGCAGAAGCAGCGTACTTCTTTGAACCTGGTGGCAACAAAACCTTTGTATTCATTTAACATTGAAAGTTCCGATATGATGCCATCAATCACAGAACTATTATTTCTGGACATCTGTACTAAAGTTGAATTTCATCCAGTAATTCTACTTGAAGGTCTAAAAAAGGCAATTGAACAAATGAGTCAGAATATGCTAAAAAATATCATTATACAAATAAAAATTTCATTGATTTTTATCCATCCTAACTTTTTGGTATAAGAAATATTTTTTAATTTGTAACCATTATTAGCAATAATATCAAAAATATATCTCGGATAATTATTATAGATTAACTTACAATTTATTATTATAATATAAAATAATATCTATCACAAGAATGGAATGAAATTGATATCGACATAAGTTTTTTTGGAAAATTTATGTCAACCTATTATATTCATCTATAGAAACGTTATGTTCACTTATGATTTTTCTTATAGTAAAAAGTTAGACGCTCTACATCAAAATTTAAAGAAATATATGATACCATTTAATGGTATCATTTAGCTAACTGTTTCATCTACCATTTTTATTTATAGATTTATTACATCAAAAAATCTATTATATTAATTCTGATTTTTAATGCGGTCACCGGGATTTGAATTCCCGCCTTACTTTGATAAGGTCCCGGGTTACGGGCTTACTTCGCATGTAGTTTTGCATGGAAGGCCAGTGTCCTAACCAAACTGGACGATGACCGCTTTCATTATTTAAGAAATATTAACGGATATTAAATCTTACCATGACAAACAAATTAATATTATGATATTCTTATGGATAAATTAATTGGAAGTCTACGTCTCCTCCACTTCCTTGAAAGCTTGATGTTTGTTTGTAGCCAAAATGTCCATTAATTTGAAATTTAGAGCTGTTATTTAGAATTTTATCCCATACTTGAGCTATTCTATTATCTTTTGATATTTTTTGTTCATCCTTAAGAATTAATGTATTATTTCCAATTATTGGATAGATTCCCTCTTGCGAGTCCACGAATCCTTCTGGTTTATGGCCAATATCTCCAGAGGATATACGAATATCATCAAGCAAGATGTTATAATTTATATTTTCAAGAATTACTGTTCCTTTATTAGGATTATAGGCATTAAATGTTGTTTTGGCATTAATCTCGTTATTATTAACCGGCGTAAAGGAAAGATTATTTAAGGAAACCTGCAATTCGCGGGCTTCAGTAACAGCTTCCTGATTAAATTGTGGTTTAAAATCAAAACTTGAAAACGATAAAGAAACTACTATTATAACTACCATTCCTATCATAAAAATTAGAAATTTTTTATTAAATACATCAATCTTATTGAATATATCAATCAATAAGAATAATTTAAGTAGAGCATAATTTAATAATTTTCATTTTCTTTATTAAATTGATAATTATTCTTTATTATGTTTGTCATGAATTTTCAAAAATGGTTTCCCAAAAGATAGTTTCTCGTACAAAATTTTGTTTTCTTTTCTTATTTGGTATATCCTATTTACTGGTATTAACTCTAAATTATCAGACAACTCTAAAAATTCGGGCAAGGTAACAGAAATGATTCTATTTAAATCTCTATAAGATATTGTGTATAAATAGGGATTATCAGAATGAATAGCTTTGCTAAAGATTTCTTTGATTTTTCCTTTCCTTTTTCCCATTTTTCCTCGTCAAAATTTTATAGATCTTTTAATTATTTTTTCTTACCCAATTTAAATAACTACTCTTATAGACAATGTTATATTATTATCCCTATCTAATTTTAAGAGTCTTGAATTGAGTATTATTTTATAGTTAAGTTTAGTTTAGTTTTAGAGTCTATTGTAGTCATCTTGTATTCTAATAATATCATTTTCATCGAAATTTCCATATGAAATTTCCAAGATTATACAGTCCTCATCTAATGCCTTGATTCTATGTTTTGATCCTAACGGGATATCTACATTCTCATTTTCTTTTACTAATAATTCTTTTCCATCGATTTCAATAATTGCCTTTCCTTTAATGATCTTCCAAAATTCTCTTCTGTGTTTATGGTATTGCAAGGAAAGTCTTGAATTTGAATTTACATAAATCAATTTAACTGTACTTTTTTCATTTTCATGAAATTTCTCAAATTTCCCCCAAGGACGATTCTCTGTAAAAATTTCTGTCATTTCGTATATTTTTATATTATGCAAGATTTAATAATTACTAAATAAAGTTTAATCGACTCAGTAATTCAATTTTAATTGCGAATGTATAAAAGATATTATTTTAGATACTTTAATAATTGTCAGAATTCAGATTTACATATGGAAATCTAATTATTTTATATGCAATACATCAAAATCCCTCTTCATCACAAATACCTCTTCATGTTATAGAAAGAGTCAATATTTGCAAGCAACTTTATCAAAGAATTTTAGGTTCTAAACCTGATGCTGATAAAACGATAATCCTTTTGATAGCAGATCCTCTATATTCTGAGTTACTGAAAAGAGAATTAATAAACAGAGGATTAGATGAGAAAGTTATCAAGATAGATTCAGATTCACAAAAAATATCAGATTGTCTTAATAATTTAAAGGAATTTATGAAAAAAAGAGTAAATCCTCCGTATATTTATTTTGTAGGATCAGTTTGGATGAAAGATGTTTTTGATTCAATTGTAAAATTGCATTTTCAAGAATACAAGACACAATTTGAAGGTGCATTGGATTATAGACCTCTTGAAATGATTGAAAAAGAAAAGGGATTAGAGAAACCAAAAAAAGGAAAGGAATATTTTAAAGAAAAAGTAAAAAATAAGGCTTTTGATATTTTATTAAATTATATTTTTCCAGAGGATAAGTAATTTGAATATATAATCATATAATAGATAATATTCTATATCATTGTGTCAACAAATATAAAAAAAATTTTTATTTTATCTTTGAATTTGTGATTCTCGTTCGAACAAATCTAATACTTGCTCTTTTGTAAAAGCAATATTCCATACTTGAATATCATCTAACTGACCAGTATAATTTCCATTTGTTTTTCCTTTTTCCGTTAATGAGTTTGCACCTAATCTAATCGGTTGCTTGCCAGTTGAATCTGGCTTAACACCTATATTAGTAGAATTACTAGCGACTTCAATTCCATCCATATATAATGTCAAAATATTAGACTCTTCATCAAATGTAAGTACCGTATTATGCCATTGACCATCATTATATGATGATTGAGATGTGACAAGATAGTCAACCCCTTGGACAGTTTCAAATCCCCCTCTGACTTTTTCTCTATTTGTCAGGAAGATCCCATAATTTAGGTTGGATCCACTTCTATCACTTCCAACTCCTCCTTTATTAATCAAAAATGTTTCGCTTTCAGTGGCGTTCATAAGTGTATTAAACCAAACTGATACCGTAAAACTGTTAAGATTTATGCCATTGCTGTTTACAACATCTGCATAGTTTTGTCCAGAAAACTCAAGTATTTTAGAGTTTTTGACTACCGGTAAATTATCTTCCTGAGCGAGTATATTTACTACGGATATTGATCCACTTTGAGTATTTCCTTGATATCCATTTAAACTTAACAACAACAAAAAGATAATAGAGCTACTAGCTATAATACCAAAAATCTTTGTGTTATTTCTCATTTCTGTTTTTAACCATTAAACAATTTAAATATCTTTTCATAATGATATAGTTTTGATTCTCTTCTGTGGAAAGAAATCATAAAGGTAAATTTTTATTTGCTTTACCAATTTATTTTTTTTGGAGAATTTAGCTGTTTTTCTAATTCATCTAATCTTTGAACTGAGTCTGGATTTCTACGTAATTCAGAGAATGATTCATTTGTTCGAATTTTCTGCATTACAGCCATTACCTCTTCCTCAGTAACACCATGTTTTTTATCATACTCTATCTGTTTAGTACAATTAGACATAGTACTATATTTTTTAAAATTTCGTTTTTCAAAAGAAGTTGCAGTAGGCGATAATCCCCTAACATAGCGAACAATTACCTTTTCTACATGTTCTAAATGCCAATCTTTCATAGCAAAACTATTGGGTTTCAATATCCTCACTCATACTCTTGTTAAATTAGGATATTTAAATTAATATTCAAAAATACTATTGAATCGATAGAAATATAATAAAACAACGGATTTTATCAAATATGTTAAAAAAAATAATATCAGAAACTTTTCGTAATTTTCTTCTATTAAATTATTCTATTCTTTAACATAATCAGAGATATTTATATTATTTTCTCCAGGTATTTTTGCAATCTCGAATCCTTCTTTAGGTTTTAACAAACTGGCAGTAGCATCTATTCCAAGCTTAGTAGTTAGTAAATTTTTTTGGTCACTGGAAGGATCTAAACTAGAGCCTTTTGCATTTTGAATAATTAATAACCCTTTATCTGCTTGACATCTAGTTGCTATAGCATATTCTACCTCTGTTGGATTTGATGGATTGATATCACGATCTACTATAATAGCCATTTTTAATGATGGATGGGATGAAAAGGCAGCAAGTAAAGCATTTTTTGGTTCTCCTTCTAATCTTTTTCTAATCTGTATTACAGCTGTTAACCAACTACAACCACCATCAGTTAAATGTACTTGGGATGTATTTGGAATGATATTTTTAACACTATCAAATATTTTTGATTCTACAGGTAATCCCATTAAAAGACGATGTTCAGAAAATCCAGGCAGTATGTCATGAAAGATTGCATTATCTCTAAATAATATTTTTTCAAGTTCAAAGACTGGTTGTTGTCGTTTAATGTCATATGTTTTCAGCATTTCTACCATCCATTCTTCGTGGGTTTTATCTTTTAATATTCTACCCTCCAAAACGATTTCTGAAGATGCAGGAATTAAGAGTTGTGAGTACTTGTTTTTACTCAAATATAAATTGCCTTTTAGTAACGAATTTGCTATTAGCATTTCATCTATACCATAAGATGCTTGATAGGCTGAGGAAATATTTATTGCAGGATGAACACCTATAACAATTGCTACTTTCAGATCTTCTCCATGTTCTTTTGAATACATAAAACATTTATGTAAATGCCTGCCTTCTACCATTCTAATAACCATGTGTTTATCATCTAGCTGCAATAATCGATGTGTAGATGAATTTTGATTACCATTTTCTTGATCCTTTGCATATACTATTGATGAGGTAATATAAGGTCCAGCATCTTTCTCAAAATGAGTAACTATTGGAAGAATAGATAAGTTTCTACTAGAATGTTCATAATATGGAGCATTGTTTTTAATTTTAATTTTTATTTTATTATTTATATTATTTATAGCTTTATTTATGATATTATGAATATCTTTTCCTTCTTTTATTCCTAAAGCCAAAGAAAATCTCTTTCTTGTTCCCAATAGGTTACCAATTATGGGAAAGTCTTTATCTTTAATATTTTCAAAGATGATAGCTTTATTGTTTTCAAACTTAGAAACAATTGCTGCTAATTCATATCTGGTATTAATTTGTTTATCAATATGTACTATCTCTTTTTCTTTTTCAAGTATTTTTATAAAATTTCTCAGATCTAGATTTTTAATTTTTTTAATGCTATTTTCTTTCATCTTCTTTTGCTCTTTCACTTATAATATCTAATATCTCACTCATAATTATTTTCATATCATTAATATTTAATAGATTCTTATTATGTAGTGATACCAAACACAAACCATTTAACATCAATGAAATTCTTTGTGCTATTGAATCAATAAAAAAAGAATCATATTTACTGGGTATGATATGAGCTTTAGTAACTTTATTGGATAAACTTGAAGAGATTGTTATAGAACCTATCCTATAGGAATTCTCTGATAAAATAATAAAACAGCCATTTTCAAAAAAAAATATATTGATATACATTGTTCTTTTTTTATCTAATAAAATTGATTTTGATACTAACTCCTTCATATTTCCATTCAGATAGGATATCATTATTAATATATTATAGTATTGAAATATTGATATGAATTTGATTTTGGGATATCTTTATGGTATTTATGAACGAATTGACTAACTCAGTTGCTCATCTTAGTTTTAATACTTAATTTCTGACATTATCTTGAAATCCTGCTGATAAAAAATATAAAAGATAAATGGAAAGTTTCTTGAGTTTCAAAAAATATATAAAAATTAGTCATTTAATTTTGTGTGGATATATTATATTTAAATAAAACAATTTTATGAAAAAGTTTCTAAAACAGTTTAATAACTTTCTAAACCTTGAAGCTTAAGGTTGTAAAAAATATAATAAAAATTCGCTTTTACTGTTTCCTACACTGCTAAAAAACTATGTTACTAAAAAAAATTATATTGTATGAAACACATTTAATATTATACACTGAAAAATTTGTTTAAAATTGACGACAGAATGAAATAAGAAGTAAAAGTTCCATTATTTATATAATAAAACTGGAAAAAAGTAAAGATATCAAATTAATATTAATTTTATTTTATTAATCTATTAAAGATTAATATTAATTATTTTGACATTAGACCTTGAGATTGAAAACTTTTCCATTCCGGAATGCAATTAATTTTGCAGAGGATTTATCCCTAAATATTCGTCTATTCCTCTTAGAATAACAGTTAGATGATGTTCCTCGTTCGTCCACTATCTCCACATCTACAAATTCCTTAAATCTTGTTTTTATATTTATTGCAATATTATTAGCCATTGATATATCTCCATCTCCTATTCTTACTATTTTTTTTCTTGCATTCAAATTCATCAAAATCTTACAAACTAAGTTTAATACACATTCAATACATGTTAATACGATACTCTCGATCTCATCATATAAATAAAAAATTGAAATCCCAATTCTTTTACCAGGATCTATTCCTATGATTAACTGTTCATAGAAAAAAGGCTCCATCAAATTCCTTAATATTTTTGCTTTAATGATTAATGGATTTTCGTTTAATTCTGAATCTATTATTATATTTTTCCTCTTAAAAATAGTTGATTCTTTTTCTGATGTAATTATTACCTTTGTACTAGAATTTATGGCTTCAATAGGAGAAAGCTCGTTATAGCTTAATTCGATTGATTTTAAAAAATTTATTATTTTGTAATACGATTTTCCATTTAATGTAGCAACAGTAATTTGGTTATTCATCTCCCTCATTAGGGATACTTCACATTATACTTATTCTCATATATATTAAAATGTATTTAATTCTAACCACTTTCTGTCTGTCTTTAAAGAAGTAAACATTTAATTAATTCAACTTTAATAGCGTTGTTACTTACATTGTCCAATTTTCATGATCGAGGATCGCGATCAGAACAATTTACATCAGAGCCTCATCTAATTCGTTCTCTAAGCCTTTTAGACGTTATTATGGTCGGTATAGCTGCCATGATAGGAGGATCTATTTTTGTTCTTACTGGACCTGCCATTGGATTAGCTGGGAGTGCGGTTATTATCGCATTCATTATTAATGCCATAATAACATTGTTCACAGCAATGGCATATGCAGAATTAGGATCAGCAATGCCTGAGGCTGGTGGAGGGTATCTTTGGGTCAGAGAAGGACTTCCTAGACCAAATGCATTTATCAGTGGTTGGATGGCTTGGTTTGCTCATATTGTTGCTGGAAGTCTATACGCAGTAAGCTTTGCTTCATTTGTTAATGGACTTTTAAAATCTCTAAATTATGATTTTTTCCAGTCCGTTGGATTTATTCCAATAGACAAACTAATAGCTGTACTGTCTATTATTGGTTTTACCTATCTAAATATTAAGGGAACCTCAGAAACAGGTAAAGCGGGTGCAATAGTAACAATTGTTCAACTCGGTTTAATCTTTGCGTTTATAGGAATAGGTATATGGATTATGTATTCTAATCCAGAATGGACAATTAATTTTACTGATTTCATTCCATTAGGCATAGCAGGTATAATTGCTGCTATGGGATTAACGTTTATTGCATTTGAAGGATATGAAGTGATTGTTCAAACTGGAGAAGAAATAAAAAATCCAAAGAAAAATATTCCGAGGGCTATCTTCATTTCTTTAACTGCTGTAGTTGTTTTATACTGCCTTATTGCTTTTGTATCAATAGGAGCTATATTTCCAACAGATATTTCCTCCTGGGAATTCATAGGTAGCTATGGTGAATTAGGAATAATGAAAGCTGCAGAACTGATAATGCCTTATGGTGCATTTATTATTCTCATAGGTGGAATGATATCTACATTGGCGGCTCTAAATGCCACAACTTTTTCTTCTGCAAGAGTAGCATTTGCAATGGGACGTCATTATAATTTACCACATAAATTTAGTTCTATCCATAAAAAAAATAAGACTCCCTATATTGCAATTTTGCTTTCTGGTATTATAATGGCTTTTATGGCATATGTTTTTCCACTTGATCAAATTGCAATTGCAGCTGGTGTAATTTTTCTATTATTATTTGTCCAAGTTAATTTAGCTGTTATTAATATACGTCGAATTTATGGTGATAAATTAAATTACGGTTTTAAAATGCCCTTTTTTCCAATTTTCCCAATTATTGGGATAATCCTTAAGATTAGTTTAGCAATTTATTTATTGATTACAGCTCCTGTCAGTTGGGTAATAACATTAATTTGGGTAGCGATAGGATTTGCCATATATCGTCTATATACATTTAGAAAGGAAATAGACCATTATGCTCCAATAATAACTAGTGAGGGAGATCTGACTAGAGCAGAATTTAGAATTCTTATACCATATACTCCAGAAAATCCGGATAGATTAATACGTTATGCTATGAATATCGCAAAAACTAAGAATGGAGAAATAAATGTTTTAAGAACAATAACAGTCCCGCATCAAACACCACTTTCTGCTGGAATAGCTTTCTCAGAAAGAGCAAGGAAATCTTTTACCCAGCTAGAGAAAATCCTTGATGAAGAAAATATCATGAATCATTATCTAGTTCGAATTTCACACGATACAAATGAATCTGTCCTAGCTACAATAGAAGAGCAAAAAATTGATCTTATGATAACAGATTTTGAAACTTTAAGAAATAGTAAAAAACTTCAAGCTCTGGTAACCTGTGATATATTGGCTATAAGGACATCAGGAGAAGATAATTTATTGTTTGAACAAATTAATAATAAAGTAAATTCAAACCACATTCAAAAAAAATATAATCTTGTAGTTATTAACGATCATAGACATGATTCAGAAGTTATTTCGCATGTGATCGAATGGTTAGAAATTTCTAAATCTTTCAATATTAATATCTTATCATTAAAAAATAAAAAAAATGGCTCTGATATTGATGAAGATATATACATGAAGTCTAAAAAACTTGAATATTTAAATGAAATTACATTTGAATCAAATGATATTTATTTATCCGAAGAAGTTGAAAATAATGCAGAACAATTATCTGATCTAATTTTATCTGCAATTAATGCTACTCAACCTGATCTAGTTATAACAAGTTCGGCTATAGGAAAATTCAGTTTCTTTAATAGCTCTCCACTTCTAGTTTTAATTGATCAATTAAATTGTCCAGTTATAGTCACTAAAGATTTTAATATACCTGTAGTACATAGCGCAAAATTCTGGTTATCAAAAATGCTTCATTTTAATCAATAAATTCAAAGATTTCCCTAATCTATTAATATTTCTATAAACTTCAAAATAATTATTTTCAATATTTCCACTATCTTAAATAATATTAGAAGGCATAAATAAAATAACATGTGTGAAACCAAATAGAGAAATTCATCACTGAAGATGCTTACTAACAACTTGTAAACTTAGTTTTATTATAATCATATCTTAAATCTTTGAATTAATCTTTTTTATAATAGAATTCGAAACAACTTATATTTTTGTATAATTAAACTGTACGGTAGTCTTGGGAATGCGTATGAGCACACATAATTCACATGAATCACACGATAACCAATTGGATTCTATTTTGAACGACGGTTTGATGTGGGTAGATGTAAGAAATCCAACAAGGGAAAAGATGAGTAATCTAGGTAAACGATACTCATTCCATGAATTGAATATTGAAGATTGCCTTTCCAAAATTCAGATACCAAAAATTGACAAATATGATGATCATGTCTTTGTTATTCTGCATTTTCCGACTGGAAGTAATGATAGTAGCATTCCTAGAATAAGCCAATTATCAATTTTTATTGGATTAGATTATTTGATAACCGTTCATCAAGGAGAGCTTAAGCCGTTGGTTGAAATGTTTGACATATGTAGAGATGAACAAAATAAAGAATATCGACAGATAATGATGGGAAGATCATCTGGTTATTTGTTACATACTATAATTGATGCATTGGTGGATGATCTTTTTCATATTTTAATGAAGGTTATAGGAAATCTTGATGATATAGAAGACGCTGTCTATGATGAAAAAACTGCTATTGCAAAAGAAATTTCCATGTTTAGGAGAGAAATTACAACAATGCGAAGAGTTCTGATACCATTGAAGAGAATTATTATAAGTTTGACAAGAGATATTCAAAAATTTGCTGAAGAAGATCTTGCCCCGTACTTCGATGACATAAAGGATCATATAGACAAAGTCCTTGATACATTAGAAGAATCAAAAGAAACTATAGAAATTTATAAAGATACAGATTTCATGTTAAGTACCGAAAAAACTAATAAGATTATTGCAATTCTTACAGTTGTATTCACTCTTTCCATTCCGATTACAATAGTGAGTACTATATATGGAATGAATATTTCTCTTCCAGGTTCAGATGTAAGTTATTTCGGGGCCTACACCATGCTAATCATTTTATTGGCAATATCTGTTGGTCTAACTGCTACTATGTTCTTATATTTTAGAAGACTAGGATGGATTGGTAGATTTAGCCGTCTATAAATTTTTATGCTTATTTAATGCTTCCATCAGAATTATTAAGGACAAAAGTCATCAATAAGGGTAGGAATATAATTCCTCTCTTTTGTTCATCAGATAACATCGAGATTGCTAAAAGATTAATACAACAATTTCAAATATCCCACAAAAAAAAAGAAACAAAAGCCATTCTAGAAAGAAACCTGTCATTAATTGAATGCGAATATAAGGATTTTAAATTGGTTCGAGGACTGGTTATGCTTTTGGAAAGAAGATGTATTTTTGCTTTAGATAAAAATTTACAAACTATTACTCAAAATCAAGAAATTTTTCCGCTTAATTTAGAAAGTTCTTTTAGTGTACGAAAAATGTTATTTGAAGAATCTGCTAGAGTAGGATTAGCTCTAGATGATAAACAAAGATACAAAATATTAGAAAAGGTTTCTTCTCAATTGAATATTACTCCTGCTCATCTTGAGAAAATCATGTGGTTAGACATGGATGATAATCTTATCTTAGATTTTTTTAATACATTAACTCCAGAGCAATTATTGGAGTCGTATAATCTTTCCCTTTTACAAACGATGTTTTTTAACTGTGTAAATTTTGAATTTAGCGTTCAAGGTGGCACAGAATGGAAAAGAATATTGAGAAAAATTAAAAGATATGGACTAATATATGATTTAAAATACGATTCTAATAAAAATTCATCATCAGATTCTGATAAAAATATCAATTATAAAAATACATTAGAACAAAATATCAAGTTGAATTACATAATATGTTCCATAGACGGTCCATTGAGTATTTTTAGGTTGACTAATAAGTATGGTACAGTTATGGCAAAATTAATACCAGAAATAATTTATTCAAATAAATGGATTATTAAAGCATGGATTTTAAAAAATAATTCTGTCCAGCGTAAATTATATAAATTTGAACTTTCTTTTAACGATAAACCGTTTAACAGTGATGTAATAGATAAAAATATTTTTATCTCCTTTAACTCTAATCTATTTTATAATTTCGATAGTAGTGTGGAGGAAAAATTCTCAGCAAAGTTTAATCAATTGAGAACAGGCTGGAAATTAATTAGAGAACCTGAACCACTAATTTTACCTAGAGGTACTGCCTTTATAGTAGATTTCGTGTTTAAAAAATATGGGATGCAAATTTATTTCGAGATTATAGGATACTGGACTTTAGATTATCTTAAAAACAAATTTGAAAAATTTAATGAATTGTTAATTCCAGAAAGAAAATATGATTTTTTGGTAGCAATAAATGAAGATAATGTGGTTACAAGTGATATGAATTTAAAAAATCTTTTTTCAAATTTCGTAAATGTAATAGGTAAAGAAAAAATAATTATTTATAATAAAAATTCTATACCTCTAAAACCAATTATACAATATTTGAAAATAATAGATCAAAAAGTGACAATCCAAGCATCAGAAATATATCATTATCGAATTAGTAATTTCATAAAAAATTTAGCAGAACAGAATATCGAAATGATAGATCTCGAAGAAATTTCGAACAAATTTTCTATTCCAATTGATTCAGTTTCTACTATATTTTTGAATAAATCAAATAAATTATTGAGAGATAAATACACTTTGTTAGGTAATTTATTAATATCAAATAATAAAATATTTACTATAAAACAACAAATAGATGAAAATACTAATTTTAATAAGATACAACAAATATTTCGAAGTAATAAAATTCCTGATTTTTGTCACTTTGAGCTTATTCAGTTTTATGGATTTGAAATTATTTGGAAAGGTCTGAATTCATCTGATATTTTATTACGAAAGAAGTAAATTTTGTTTTTATAGTGGTTGTACTTAAGCATTAATTAACTCCGTAAATTTAATTTCAATTTATTTTTTTATTAATGTAGTATAATTGCTCATATGAAAAGAATTGTATCTAATTAAATCTGTGAAATAAAAAGTATTGATTTCTCCCTTTTGAAGATGATAATAGTATTCAATTACACTATTCTATAATTAATATACTGCTTGAGTTGTCACAGTAAGTGGATCAAATGAAATATGCATATAATATTATCATCATCCCAAGGGTTTTTGATTTCATTATTTACTATTAGTTTATACAACATAAATAATATTATTCAATCAGATGTCTATGGAGATACTGAACAACAAGAATATTTTCTAAATAATCATTGATTCATAAATTATAAGTCCTTCATTATAGACGTTGACACAAGATGTTGATTACTAATATGAATAGTATTTGTATCTAGTATAAATACTGTAATTCTCTTTGTAGATGTGTCTATATGTGAGTTAAGGATACAAGTCTAAAAATGCACGTTACTCTCATCAAGAGATAACACTAATACATTAGTATTTTGAGATCGCCTAAGAAAATATAAATAAAATCAATACATGACCATGATTGAGGTAATTCATGTTCCTTTAAACCTAGTCATTGAAATGTAGTCAAAATAAACTAATAAAAATAAAAGTTAACTTTGAGATATACTTAGTTACATTTTTTACTGAAATGTTTAAATTAACGTTTCAAACAATTAAAATTATATTATATGAGAAGCAACCGAAAACGCAATTCTAATAACATTTGGTTACAAAATCTTTCAGGAAACTGGAGAGATATGCAATGCCCTTGCGGTAATACCTTTCATTTTGATGATCGTATTGAAAAATTATTTGAGTGGGAAAAAATACACTTAAGACATATGGCTTCAGACTATGATAATCATTCAATGATTTCTTTTTATCCAGAAGATATGGTTATTTTCTATCATTCAAAAACTGGCTATGTAGTAGAGAGAAGGAAACATAAATCATATGAGATAGATGAAATAAAGAATACATGGATTCATGGGAAAATAACGATGACGGGCACATAAATTTTAAAATTTATTTAACTGATTTAATTTTGTAATTTTATGACGATTAATCTAGTAAAAAAATACGCATCTTTTATAAACAATATATTATCATTATACAATAATTTTGTGAATGGTAATACATAGTTATATTATTATTTAAAAATTTCAATAATTAATTTAATATAATAATTAAATCACTAAATATATCTAATAGCCACATTTGAACTGGTAAATATAAGATTAAGTCATAAAAAATTTTTATTAATTTGATAATCTCGCCTATTTTTTATTCAGGTTTTATTATCTCCCTTACAACTTAATATTTACGTCTTTAATAATTTCCAATAGATGAAATTACTATTAGTACAAAAAGATCAACTGAAATTATATTCTAATGAAATAAATTAAAAAAATATAACTTATTGTTTTTAGTCAAAATATAACTCATTGGATATTTTAGATGATTCTGCACCTGTTTGATAAAATACCATATATACAACATAATTAAGTGTATAATAATATATAGTAAACGATATTACACAAAATATTTAATGCATTCAATAAAGTGTCATTGCATTCTGAAGATTTCAATGTATTAGATTAAACTAATTATTTATTTTTCCCCTTTAATACTAGAGGATATCAATAAATTTGACCTAAATATGAGCTGGATTAAGAATTTAGTTAAATCACAAATTTAGCTAAAATTCGGCAATAATCGAATATATATTCAAATTATAATAGAGGAATGTTTTGATAATATCAAAATGTTTAGGAAAATAATTAAAAATAATAAAAAAAATCGATAAGAAGTTATAAGATGTAATTTGTTTAGTTTTATACTTTAATTACGAGACGGATTTCATCTTTTTTAGGCTTATAAATAAAATAAAGTTTTTTTATATGAGATAAATTAGTAAAATGTTAAATAATATAATAAACTATGATGGTTATGGATTCAAAACTCCATTCTAAAATAATCTCATCAATTCTTGCATTAGCTTTAGTTGCAGGAATTCCGGCCGTTCTGATTAATGTACAAGGGCAGGGCCTTGAAGAAGGTTCAACAGGTGACACTGGAATGCTTGAAGGAACAGCAAATACAACAGGTGACACTGGAATGCTTGAAGGAACAGCAAATACAACAGGATTAACTCAAGCAACTACAGGAGCTGAAAGCTCTGAAGATAAAGAAGACGATGAAGATAAAGAAGACGATGAAGATAAAGAAGACGATGAAGATAAAGAAGACGATGAAGATAAAGAAGACGATGAATAAAATATAGAATTCATCAATTTTGATATACCTTTTTTTTATTTTTAATTATCTAATAAAACTTATAAAATCTTTTAAAATAGAATGAATTTAAAAATGCCGTCATTAACTATCTACTATTATAATGTATTATAATAAATCACAAGTAATCAAAATCAATGACAAGTCTAAAAATTTTTAAATCTTTATTTAATATTTTGAATAGATATTCTAGACGCCGGTGTTAACTTAACAAAAGAGCTTTAGCTGTGAATGTTCTATTCTAACAATATATTTTGTTGAAATTTGAAAGAAACAGAACATCCACTATTGTAGTAATGTATTCACTGTATTTGTATTTTCTTGGTTTGAGTTTAAGA
>JBHIVA010000027.1:0-29226 GCA_042138015.1 Nitrososphaeraceae archaeon
ATCTGTCATATAATCCACGCTAATTTGTTTTATTGCCTTTAGATCTTTTAACTGTTTGCGTACTATTGGAATACAACTTGTACAATACATCCCCATTATTTTAAATGAAATTCGATCAATGTGCATTTATAACAAATTAAAATAATCTAACTTTTTATAATCTTTAATAATCTTTAGATACGTCATATAAGGTCTTAATCCTGAGATGAAACTATAAACAGATAATAGAAAACAAATTACATACTAAATAAACCTATTTAAGTAGCCTTCTAATAGATAATGGTTATATTTTCTTTAATTTAATAGAAGTAATTAATAAGTTATTAATGGCATATAAAAATTTCTTATCTTCTCTACTCTTAAATGTTTTACTTATACTTTTCTTACTGTAGTTACTTAATACTATAATTATTTATTGATAATATTAATAAATAATAGGTATCCTAGTATAGAGGATCTCATGATTTCCGGGAGTATAGTCTTCCCATATTATATAGATATTGTTATCAGAAATAGCAATCGAAGGACATTCAGAAATACCAGTATTATTGCTTAAATTCAATATCTTTGTATATAGATTATCTTGTTCATTCTTTGGAAATACTGACAGTATTATATCTTCATTTTGTTGAGAAAATGTATTTTGCCAAACTACATAAGAAAGATTATTCTTAATTGCTAATTCTACATTCATAGGATACTTGACAATTTTATTTAATTCATTCTGTTCATTTTTATCATTAAATATTATTTTTTCAGTAATTAATTTTGGCTCTGTAAAGGTTTTGCCATTATCAATACTCATGACATAATATATAGTGTCAATCTTTTTGGCTAGAAATCCTCCCCAAATAACTAATACTTCATTTTGGTTAACTGCGATTTGTGATTCTCCAAAACTATTATCGTTATTTAATTTAATAATGTCATCAAAGTTCAAACCATTATCAGTACTTCTTACAAAAAACATTCCACTATTTTTCTTGTTTTCATCATTCCATACTACATACACATAATTCTTAAACGAATTCACTTTAGGAAATGAATCAATTGTGGTGTTGTTTATAAGTTCTATTGAATCGTTAAAGGTATCACCGATGTTGTTACTACTCCTGAAAATAATACTGCTATTTTTACCATTGATACTATCTTGGGGTGTATCTTGCCACACAACATAGATATTTTTATCAAAAGTTGAAATTTCCTGTTTAAAAGAAACTTTAGAATTGTTGCTTAGATTAATTGGATCACTAAATGTTTTTCCATTGTCGATACTTTTTGTGAACATTATTTCTTTGTTATTTTCATATCCAGTATTGTCTGCCCATACAACAAATACACCGTTCTGAGATACTGCAATCTGCGGATGTTCAGAAAAACCAGGATTGTTGCTGAGATTAATTGGATCACTAAATGTTTTACCTCTATCTTCGCTTTTTATAAAGAAGATATCATAATTGTGCTTAGGAAAACTTTTAGTAACCGATTCCTGCCATACAACATATACGTTATTTTCAAAAGCTTCTATCTGTCCATAAATTGAATCTTCATTATTATTTGTTAAGTTGGTTATATTTGAACCTGGATAATTAATTATTCTTTTATCATTTTTCTCAACAAGTTGTTCAAATAAACTATTCTTCATTGAATCCTTGACTGGTGTTTCCTGGATTGCATTAATTTCATAATAATAATTTAATGAACTTAAAACAAATATTGTTAAAATACTGTTAAGAATAAAACGCTTAAAAATGATATCTGAGATTTTATTTGACTGAGATCTATTCATATCAATTACGCAAATAAAGAAAATAGATATTTCAATATATTTGTCTACCTATTTTAATTCTAGTTGTTTATCTAAGATGATATTGTTCGAATTACTTTTTTTCCTAGGTAAATCAAATAACCTCTCTAGTATGATGTAGTATTATTAATATAAATCAAAAATTTCATTCTTCTTATGTAGACATTTAGAGATTAGGATATGTTGATAATTTATTTGTAATGGAAATTAGTTTAATAAAATACTGAGGATATTTATTACAATACTAACTATTAACAATAAGAATATTAGACTTTGTTCGAATCTTCATCTTATTTAGCAAAAGATAGAGGATAGTAAAAATCATAATTATAATATTTTGCTTTTTAGGAAATAACCTTATTAGAATCATAAATAAACATGACAATTACCACGACAATAAAAGATATAGTTAATATACTAATATTTAATTTTAATTAATTTTTAATTGAAGTATCTCATTATTATTAAATTATAGGTGGTTGAATTTCTCTTACGCTAAAATTTTTAAAATAAACCAAGGCATCATCCCATCTAAAAGTTGCAGTCGGAGAACCCCATGTCATTATATGATCCTCTTTGCCTCCGCATTTATTGCCATCTTTACCCCATCCTCCTTTATCTTGATATTCTGCAAATTTTGTCCAAGTATTATTTAGAAATGGATCCAACCAGTTTTCAAGCTTCACTGTACCATCAGGAAGATTATAAATTACACCCTTAAATCTAAACCAATCTTTGTCAAGCTTACCGAAAGGGGTAGAATTTATTGGTATCTTCCATGCTTTTGGATGAGATTGTTCTTTGTTTATACTACTTGTTCCATCGAAATGAATTTTAAGTTTATAACTTGATCCTCCGCACCCGTTATTTATTTTAGAATGGTCCTCGGATCGGGCATAATGAGTTATGCCTGAACCTTCACCTTTTTTATATAAATACTCTCCAGTGATTTCTACATTCTTCCAATCTGTTGGTTTATACCAATATCCTTTTTTTGAAAGCTCCGTAAAGTTATAAGTTTCCATATTTTTTTTCGAATAACCTATTCCATCTTTGGAGTATACTCCCATTCTGGATCTTTCACCGATGTTAAAGCTCCCATCTTTGTTTTTTTCAATACTCTTGTAGTTATGTAAATACGGATCTGATTCTGGATCCTCATTATTTAGAAACCATTCAAAACCCCCTTTTTTAGTAGGATAGATTTTTTTAATTCCAAATATATCCAGATCACTATAATTTTCCCCATGAATATTTAGGTCAGCTATATGTAGATCAACATTAGATTTTATAGATTCATAATATTCATGTTCATTTTGTTGTGAAAATACCAAATTTTGATTTATTAAATAAGAAATAGCTATTAACAGAAAAGATAAAAAAAATATCGTAAAGCTAGTTTTAATGATTTTTTCTTTTTTCACACATTAAATGATTATTTAAATTAGAAAAAGGTTTTGACAAACAGATGGATCTACGACATTAGTCATTAATAAAAGTAAAAATCAATGCCTATTTTCCAGGTAAAAGCTTTTGGAGAAATAGTATATAAAGATAGTAAAAAAAGAAATAATTATAGAGAAATCATAAGGTACTTAAAACAATTCTTGGTAACATGACTAAATAAACAAGAAATAATGCAGCAAAAATGAGATAAGGGAAATGTGATATTGAATTAGATCTCCAAATGAATTGAGTCTATTACTAGGTATGATAAAAACAGCAAAAATGTATTGGGAATGAATCATGTTGTGGTAATGGAGTATGTTACTGAAAAACATGCTTTTTCAAATAAACAATCATAGACAGTTGAAACCGAAAAACGAGAATGGATATATCGTAAGCAATGTTTTACATGAATCAAAATTCAAATAATAAGAGTACAACATGTATTATCAGCCATAAAGAAACTGGAAAGGAAAATCAAAATTTAGTATTAAATATACCCGCTTCAAAAAAAGACAAAAAAAATATTTCTATAACAATAATCATTATTTACCTCCTCGAAAGAAACATATTATGAATAGATATCGAGTTAATTTTCTAATTATAAGAGAAGATGAAATCCAAAATGGTATTCTAGTTTGGACAAATACCATATTGATTATTACATAAAGTGTAGTTGATATTCTTGTAGTTATATATAATCCTAGAAAATGGCAATTTTATGCCTATATTTCAGAACATTTGAGAGCAGGAGATGGGATAGTGTAGATATTAAACAATACTTGAAATTATTATCATATATTGTAAACCTTTAAATGCTTTTACAAATATAGAGTTAACTGTTTATATATCTTTATTTCAATTAGTTTCTACTTAACATAACGTCAATGAATAGTAAATATATATTTAAAATATATCCTATACCTTTCTTGTAGATATGATATCTCTGTCATTATTGTCTTCTACTGTTTATGCTGAATTTCATAATGCTACGAACTATAAATTTGTCACAAAGTGGGGAGTGGCTGGAGAATATGATAGACAATTCCTTCGACCTCACGATTTAGATTTTAGTCCAGATGAACAAAATTATACGCTATAGATAGAGATGGAAACAGATTGCTGGCAATTTACAAAAACGGTACTTTTGTCAAAAGAGTTAAGATGGTACAAAACAGATGGTCAATTTCACCTTCACTATGTACTATATGTGGATGCAAAAGAAGATATATGGATAGCAGATTGCGAAAATGATAAAGTGGAAAAATTTGACAGCAAAGGGCATTTTCTATCAAAATCTGGAAATGAAGCTGCAAAACCTATTAGTGAATTCGGGAAATATGAGGAGTTGTTGAAAAATAGGAAGATGGATAGACATGTGCATAAAAACCAAATTAGCAGATACTAGTCTTAGACTAATTTTTTTATATAGTATTTTTCTTTATTCTGGGTTTTATATCTTCAATAATAACCAGAATGACAGCAATAATAATTTGGCTTTTGCGCAATTGCAAACAGAATTCTCAATTTCATTGGAACATCTGATAAATGAAAATAGCCCAGTCCTTGGAGATGATGATGCTCCTGTAACTATTTTTGATTTCAGTGATTTTCAATGTCCAATGTGCGCCAGATATTCAAAGAACATAGAACCATCAATTATTGCAGATTATGTAAATACAGGAAAAGTAAAACTAGTTTACAAACATTTTGCTATTTTTGGTCAGGATTCAATCAATGCAGCTAAAGTATCACAATGTGTTAATGAACAAGGAAAGTTTGGGCAATTCAAAAAGATATTGTATGATAATCAAAAAGGACCAAATACAGGTTGGGCAGGCAAAGACAATCTTGTACAATTTGCATCTCAGATCCCGGAAATAAACCTTAACCATTTGAATTCTTGTGTAAAGTCAACCAGATATGATTCAATGATTAATGCCGATTTATTACAAGCAATGGCATATAATTTTGCAGGAACACCAGCCTTCATAGTTGTAAAGAGTGACGGTTCCAACCCAGAAATAATAGTAGGAGCTTATCCTTTTCCATTATTTAAATCAGTAATTGAAAAGAAATTGACAGGAGAGTAGGTAGTGATTCTAGTGACTATTAATTCCTCTTCGTTGTCAAATAATATACTATTCTCTTTCAAGATTGTTTTTAGCAATATTTATTATTTAATTTTGGCAGCAGCAATTACTATATCATTTTGGATTATTTTCAATATTCTTGATCAATTATTATTTTTTTATCCTACATTCTTTTTTTATCTACCTGAAGATGCTATTGCAAAATTCATAACTAGTACAATAATATCAATTTTGCTTGGAGTCGTTATCAGTATGAATGTTTTTTTATTTAAATATTTGAGATTACGTTTTAGCAAATCAATATTTTCTGCCGGTGGTTTGGGAATTCTTACAGGTTCCTGTGCTAGTTGTTCATCTCTGGGATTTGTTCTTGCTTCATCAGTTGGAGGTGTTGGCTTGACTTTTTCTAGTTTTATTTCTACTTATGAGATACATTTACAAATTCTTTCTGTTGCAATTTTGATATATGCGATAATTTCTATCAACAAAAAACTTACAAAAAATTGTACATTGAAAAATTAAATTTGACATTAAAGCTACATGAGTTCTTTCAAATCTAGTAGAAAAGTGATACTAATTTGATAAAGATTTTAGAACTCTACTTTCTAGAGTATCGAACACTTTAGTCGTTATATATATTTTTTTAAAGGTTAACTTTAAGCCTTATAAAATTATATTAAAACAATTGACATTTCCTCAATACCTTGTATGAAAACTTGAGACTTAAAGATTATAAGAATTTTCTGATAAAAATAAAATACTATAAATCTATATAACTATTATATAATGAAATTCAAATAGAATCTCTGAAAAAATATATTCTAAGTGTTATATCAAAAGAAAAAAATTGTATATAGCAATAAATATTTGTATTACTCAAAATCATATATGAAGTATTTTCTCAACCATTATTTTCTGCTATCACTATTCTTATTTATTCTCTATTTTCAAGTATTCAACATTATAGACATATTTGCTCTAAAACCTATGGCTATTATAGATCCTGTATGTCATAATGAAGATGAAGAAAGGATAAATATGACTATTAATGGTTTTAATAAAAATAGTAGTGTATATTGGGAATTTATAAACTCAAAGGGGATTGTAGAGAGTTTTGGGTATTTTGATACTAATACTACCGGTGGTTTTCATGATTATACTATCGCAGATGATTTTCCTCCTGATAACTACATTGTCAGTTTTTTTGATGATAAAAATAATGATTTTAT
This sequence comes from Nitrososphaeraceae archaeon, assembly GCA_042138015.1. Classification (GTDB taxonomy): domain Archaea; phylum Thermoproteota; class Nitrososphaeria; order Nitrososphaerales; family Nitrososphaeraceae; genus TH1177. The sequence goes on from JBHIVA010000027.1 coordinate 6,576, forward strand.
TAAAGACATAGACGGAGTAGAGTTGAATGCTACTTACTCTATACCATGTAATGGTTAGATCTTATGCCAAACTCAGTTTCAACTATATTTAAACAAATAAAAATTTTAATACGATCATTAATTTAATTCTATTTGGTATCATAAAAAATGAAATCAGATAAGTTATTTACAATAATATTATTCTAATCACAAATTTTGTTTTTTTTATTTCTTAGTAGATGTTATTATATGATTAGTTTATCTCCTATCTCTATATTGTTTTGGTTAACAAAATCACTATTTACTTCTAGGACATACTTTGCAGGTGCTTTAGATGGATAACTTGGACATGTATCAGTTGAAGTTAAACAGGGTTCAACATTTTCTTTTATATCAACAATATTAAAATCTTTATCTATAAACAGTATATCTAAAGGTATGTTTGTATTTTTCATCCAAAATGAACGATATTGTTCATCATCAAAGACAAATAACATTCCGTTATTCCATTCCAATTTTTTTTTAAACATCAAACCTTTTTGTATCTCAGAAGGATCATTGGCTATTTCAACATAGATGGGATTAGTAATTCCGTTATCAGTAGTATTTTTATTATTATCTATAATATTTGTGTCCTTATATAAATTATTTAGTAAAATTCTCACAAATGGTTTCTTTAAAACTATTTGATGTGGTTCTATTTCTACTGTAATAGTATCAATAATTTGATCAGTAGAGGTATCAATAATCGATATATCATTACCTTTCATATTACTTATATACATTAAATCACCATCAGCACTAAAGGCTATACCATGTGGACTTTTTCCAACATTTTTTATTTCTTTTATTATTTTAAAGTCGTCTATAGATATTTTAGATATTGTATTTGAATTCATATTGGTTACATATACAAATCTTTCATCTGGACTCAATTTGACATATTCTGGTTTTTTCCCTACATCGATTGTTTTTATTATATTATGATTTACCGAATCTATTACTGATAAGGTATCACTATGCATATTTACTATAAATAATAAGGAACCATCACGATTAAAGGATAATCCATGAGGAGTTTCACCAGAATCAATATTTTTTATCAATGATTTATTATTTAGATCAATTACAGATATTGGACTCCATAAATTTGCAACATACATAACTTTTCCATCTGGTCTTATTTCCATATATTCAGGACCCGAACCAACATCTATTTCATCTATAACTTTATTATCTTCTATAGATAATACCTTTCCCCCATAGACATCTCCTGTATAAATAGTACCGTTCTTTAATGCAATACCATGAACAGCAATTTCGTTACTTGACAGGGAATTTAGATCAATTTGAGTTACGGAATTGCTAGTCAAATTTAAGACAGATACTGTACCTGAGTCAATATCTGACGTGTAAACCAGTTGTTGATCGTCTGAAATTTTTATATCATGAGGACCTTTCCCAACCTTAATAGTTTCTATTATTTTGTTGTTGGAAAGATCAATAATAGAAACACTATTTGACTTTGCATTTCCTACCAACAATTCCCCTTTCAATGACGAATTAAAATTATCAGATGTTCCATTTTGATTTTCATTCAAGGCATGTGCAAGGTAGTGATTTGTAACCATTTCATTATATGTCGAGAACAACAAAAAAATTGATATCATACATATAATAATTGAGAATACTCTCATATTACAAATTGGTAAAAAAATTATCTTGAACAACATCTAGTAATTAAATGAATAATTAATAATTTTATTCTATCTTTCAATATTATAAAAGCAAATCTCCTCAGTTTTCATTTTACCTTTCATTTAAAGAGACGTATGTTATAATTTTTTAATAATTATTTTCATTAATATAACCATTTTATTCTTTTTATAAAATGTTCTATATGTATAATGAAAAACCATTGTGACCCAAATTACAATCTACTTTTTTAGATTTTTAGAATCTAGTCATAGGTTTTACTAGTTTGCGAGCTCGCCTCTTGTAAATAATATTTCATGATTACCTGGTGTTATATCTTCCCATATGACATAAATGAAATTATTAGAAATTGCAATCTGAGGACACTCAGAAATACCTGCATTATTACTTAAATTTATTATTTTAGTTGATTCCCCACTTTTTTTGATATCTGTAAAGAATATATCATGATTTTCTTTTGTAATTATATCTTGCCATACAATATATCGAGTATTATTATTGGGTATTTCAACATTAGAAGGATGATTAATTTTTTTGAAGGAATTTTTTAAATCAGAGTTGATAACTTTTTCTTTAATTGTATATGGATCTGTGAAACTATTACCATTATCATCACTTGATATGAAATAAATATCATTGATATTTTTTGATTGTAATCCTCCCCAAACAATAACTACCTCATCTTTAGTAACTGATATTTGTGATTCTCCAAAATTATTATGAACTAACCTAATTTTATTTTCAAAAGAGTTTCCTCTATCAGAACTTTTTATAAAAAATAATCCACTATTAATACTCTCTGGAGATGAAGTATTGTTTTCATTATTCCATACAACATATACATGTTCTTTATAAGAGTTAACTTTTGGATAGGAATTTTTAGTATTGTTTGCTAATTCTAACGTGTCATTAAATGTATTTCCTCCATCAAGAGAACTTTTAAATATAATACTTCCTTTGTTATTATTTTGATCAATATCTTGCCATACAACATATACATTTTCATTAAAAGCAGTAATTTCTACATTATTTGAATTTTTAGAGTTATTACTTAGATTGATGGGTTTGCTAAATGTAGTACCATTGTCTACACTTTTTGTAAACATGATCTCTGTATTATTAGAATCAGCGTTATCTGTCCAAACAATAAATATTCCATCTTTAGACATTGCAATCTGTGGATGTTCCGAAAATCCAGTGTTGTTACTCAGATTTACGGCTTTACTAAATGTGTCTCCTTGGTCATTACTTTTTATAAAATATATGTCATAATCTTTTCCATAGATCTTCTCTAATACCGATTCTTGCCAAACCACATACACATTATCTTCATTTGCTACTATCTGTGCATAAACTGAATCTTTTGTATTATTTGTGATATTAGTAACATTGGAAAATACAATATCTGAGGCAAGTATTTTATCCATATCTCCATCATCATCTAGAAAAGCTCCAATTTCTTTTATTTCAAAAATCTCGTCATTATGAAGTAAAAAACCTACAGTAAAGGTAGTAAGTAAAATTAATTTTAATTGCAATATAGAATTTATACGAAGAATATTTAAATTTAATATTGAAATCATATCTTATAACTATTGGTATTAATCTATTTTAATATTGGCTTTGTATTTACTTGATTTTTTGAGGCTAGTATTTAATAACACATTCTATTATGTATTATGTATTCTAAGAAATCAATAGAAATCGTATTTTACATTTTAATAATATTGATTATTTGAACATCTCAACTTCAAGTATATATCAATAACTATAAATCCAATATGACTCAACTTTAACTTTTCCTAACTTTATTATAAATAGGATAAGTATCACCACTACAAGGATATCAATAATTTATTAATAACATAGAATTTACAAAAATATTAAAAAAATAATAATACCAAATATGTTATGTTATAGCAGTAAAATACATAAAGAGAAATAACGCGGTACTTTACATCATATTTAAAAAGTCATTTCTACATTTTATAAATACAAAAGAAATTAATGAATTATCATTACCGGACATTCAGCATTTTCAGAAATTTTTCTTGAAACACTTCCCAATGCTTTGATTTTAAAAGCTTTGCTTAATCGCTGACTCCCTACAATAATAAGATCTATTTTATTATCTGATGCAAATTTAAGAATTTGTTCACTAATCGATAGTTGTTCATCTGTTAATACAGTTATATTGAATTTTATATTTTCTTTTTCTAATATAGGATTTATTTTTTCTTTTGCCATTTTCAACCAACCTTCCTTTAATTTCTTTACAATATTTCTTCTTGTTTGTTCTATTAATTGTCTATCCTTGCCTAGAATTAATTCTGATGGAATAGGAGTATAACCTATTACATGTAGTATATAAAGTTCAGCATTAAATGCATTGACGAATTCTTTGGATTTTTCCAGTGCTTTATTTGACATTTCTGTAGCATCATGGGGAAGTAATATTTTACTTATCAATAGTGTTTCTCTGTTCCTCCACAGTTTTTTCATTTATTTTACAGCAAAAACATTCTTTCTTGTTTTTATTCATATAGTATATATCAATAAACACATAAATAAGAATAGAACTTTACAAATGTAAATTTTTAGTATTTACCAAATTTTTATTTACTATTATAGAAATCAAATTCACTTGAAAGTATTATTTACAAATGTAAAGCCCTCATTTTATGTATGTATTTCTATAGTATAAACACTGTGAATACCAAATATAAAATAATATCAATGAAATTCTCATTTCAAAATGAGATAATAAAAAGGAGGTACAGCTACATATGACAACAATAGAATCATCATTAAAAACAACAGTACAACATCCTAATCGATGGAAGGCCTTATCTATTCTATCCTTAGCTCAATTTTTGATTATATTAGATACATCAATCATAGGAGTTGCACTACCTACGATTCAGCAACATTTCAATATTACTCAAACTGAACTACAATGGATTTTTAATGCATATGTTATAGCTTTTGGTACAATATTGTTACTTGGTGGGAGACTATCAGATATTCTAGGACATAGGAGGATATTTTTTGTAGGCTTTCTTGTCCTTACAGTTTCATCAATTGTAGCAGGATTAGCTACCTCAATTGAGATATTAATAATAGCAAGAGCTATACAGGGACTTGGAGCGGCATTAATTGCTCCTTCTTCACTATCGATAGTTATGGGACTATTTGGAAATAACAAATCTGAGATGAATAAAGCGATGGGAATATGGGGAGCTGCAGCACCAGCAGGAGGAACAGCTGGGGTTTTCTTAGGTGGAATTATTACAGCATGGCTTGATTGGACCTGGGTTTTCTTTATCAATGTTCCTATAGGTATTGCAGTATTAGTTTTAACACCCAAGTTAATACCTCAAGGAACAAGAAAGAAAGGGAAGATTGATTATCTTGGTGCTATCTTAATAACTGCTTCACTTGTTAGCCTAGTATATTCTATTGTTACAGCTAATGATGTTGGCTGGGTATCTATCCAAACTATCTCTATTTTAACTACATCTACTGTTCTGTTTGCTGGATTTATTGCTCAAGAAAAAAGAACCAGAGAACCACTGATTCCATTGCATATATTCAAAACAACAAGAAATATTCTATCAGGTAATGTGATTATGGCATTACTTGGAGCAGGATGGGTCTCAATGTGGTTCTTTCTAAATTTATATTTACAACAAATACTACACTATGGACCATTTGAAAGCGGTCTTGCATTGTTACCAATGACAATACTTATTATGATAATGATGATATGGTCTACACCGAAACTAATAGGCAAATTAGGAATAAAAACAAACCTAATTTTAGGACTATCACTTTTGGCTATAGGAATTCTTCTCTTTAGTTTTACGCCAGCCAATAATACTTTAGATGAAGGTAACAATAAAATTTTTATGACCTACGTATTACCTGGTTCTATTATAGCTGCAATAGGAATGTCACTTGCATATATTCCAGCATTAACCACAGCAGTGGAGAATGCAAAAAAAGAAGATACAGGAATTGCATCCGGCCTAGTAAACACATCATATCAGATAGGTTCTGCTTTAGGTCTTGCAATAATGGTTGCTATATCAACTACACATACAGAGATGCTAACTAGTTTAGGTACATTAAATCTGGAAGCAATAAACAGTGGATTTCATTTGGCGTTTATTGGTGCTGCGATATTAACTACAATAGCTACAACAATATCTGTAATCTGTATAAGATACAGAAGGAAAAAATGAAAGGAAAAAATGAAATAAGATTAGTCTAATTACTCCATTTTTATTTTAGTATTAGAAGAGATATGATAGCGTTATAATTATTTGACTCATTTTAAACGCGATTTTTTTCCTAATTTCTGAATTATATTATACATATACCATATATGATATAAATTAATTCGGCTCTGTTCAGATAAGCAGTAAGAGCTATAGCTGAGAATGTTCTAAATAACAATAGTATGAAAATTAAATTTGAAAGAAATAAAACATCAAAATATACTGTAATGTATTCTTTGTATTTGTATTTTCTTGGTTTGAGTTTACGTAATACATCAAACGCATTAACTATATTTAGAGATAAAAGGAGTTATGTGTCTGTCTGGAACTGGATACAAAGATTTGGTTCATGTCAGATCTACAAAAGAAAAAGAGTATCTGCTTTTATTATAGATGAAACTGTAATTCAGATTGGTAGTCAACATATCTGGTTATGGATTTGTATTGGACCAATTCACTCTTCAGTACTTGGAATCTATCTCTCAGAGGAGAGAAACATGATAGTTGCTGAGAAATTTATCAGATCGCTGATTCAAAAATATGGAAAACATACCGTCTATACAGATGGTGGTACCTGGTATGATGAGGCATGCAATGTTATTGAATTAAACCACTATCTACATTCCTCAATTCAGAAAAGTCTGATGGAAAGGGTTAACCAGTACTTGAAAGACAGAATAGAAAGTTTTGATGATTATTATCAATGTATACGAGAGGGATGTAATTTATTTCATGTATATAACTGGATACAATTCTTTGTATCTGTGTATAATGATATAATTGATAACAATAATGAGTTTTTGTTAAATGAGGTGAATTTTATCTTAAATTAACACATCCGTAAAACCAAATCATATTTATCTTTTTAAAATAGTATCAAATAATTGAGATACAGATAAATGATTGTGCTGGATTACTGAAAGTATTAAAATAAAACTCCTCTACTACTAAATATAATATTTGTCTATGAAAGTAATAACGAACTTATAAAAATTGTAAATATACTGATTAATGCAATTGCAATAAAGTTTAAAACAATACCATTTACAAACATATCTTTTATTGAAATTTTACCTTTCTCATAAATTAATGCATTGGGTGGGGTACCCATAGGAAGAAGAAATGCAAATGAAGTTGCTACTGTTATTCCAAATAGAATGGGAAGTGGACTCCAATTATTAAGTATAGCCATATTGGCAACAATAGGAATAAATATAGCAGCAGTAGATGTATTAGATTTAACATTTGACATAAACATTATAAGTCCTATAATAAGGATTACTATAATTTCAAATGGAAATATGTTTAGAAATGATAATGAATTTGCAATCCAGTTAGCAAGTCCTGATTCAACAAAGGCCAATGATAATGCAAGACCCCCACCAAGAAGAAATAACAAACCAAAAGGTAATCTTTCAACTTCAGCCCAATCAAGCAAACTTTTAGATTTTCTCATAGGTATTGCAAATAATGAAATACCACCCAGTATCGCAATTACAGAATTAGTTATAAGAGTATCTGATGGAAGCCACATAGGAGAAGTAAACATCAATAGCAAAACTAGAATTAAGACACCAACAACAATTATTTGTTGATGTGTTATCTTTCCAATTTTTTGTTTTTCAATAGTTATTATTTTCCTAAATTCTTTTTCAAAGAATAAATTCTTAGTTTTATTACTTGACTGTACTTCTTTTTCTTCTTTTATTATTTTTTTTGAATCGCTTATTTCACTATCACCTATAAGTCTAGACATATAAAAATACGTAATTACCAACATTATGATAGATAAAGGCATAGCAAGGGACGACCATTCAGCAAATGTTACTGTATGATTAAAAAGTTCTTTTATTGTTCCTGCATAGAGTAAATTGGGTGGAGCACCTATAAGAGTAGAAATACTTCCAATAGATGATGAATATGCTATTGCCAAGAGCAATATAGTTCTAAACCTAGTACTTACCTTTAGATTGTTTTTGTTTAGATCATTTAATATTACAAAAGCGATAGGTAACATTATCAGAACTACAGTTGTACTCATTATAACTGTAGAAAGCAATGCTGTTGATATCATAAACCCTAGTAGTATTCGCTTTGGGGAATAACCAAATACTCCAATCATTTCATATGCAATCTTTCTATGAAATCCTGATCTTTCAATAGCAATTGCAATAAGAAACATTCCTAAAAGAAGGACAATTATATTATGCATGTATTGTGCTGCTATATTTTCTAAAGGGAGAACTCCCATTACTGGCATTAATCCTAATGGTAAAAGTGCAGTTGCATAAACATGAATTGCTTCAGTAATCCACCAAATTATCATCCATACCGATATTGCCAAGACATATTTTCCATTTTCAGATAGTCCATCTGGAGAAGAGGAAGAAGGAGAAGTAGGAAATAAAGATATTATTAGTATAAAAGAAAATGGTCCAAGTAATAATCCTAATTTTTTTGGATTTACTAGTAACTTTTTAAAAAATAATTTTGAATGTATCATTTCTATCTTCTTTTAGGCTTTAAAAATTCATTGTTATTTCATTACTTTCAAATATTAAATAAATAAATATAATAATATTTTTCAATTATGTTTACTTTGATTCTTTACGTAATCTCATCATCATTATCTAACAAGCATTACTGGACATTTTGCTTTTTCCGAGACACTTCTGGCAACACTACCGATTGCCTTAAACTTTGAAACTCCTGCTAGCCCAGTTGTTCCCATGATAATTAGGTCTACTTTTTCATCTTCGGCAAATTTTATTATTTCATCAGCAGGATTTCCAATTATAACTTTTGATTGTAACGATATGTTTTTGATATTTCTGTATTCTTTTGTTTTATCATCTAACATTTTCATTGCATTTGACTTTATTTCAACATGAAGTTCTTTTATATATTCTCTTAGTGCAATAGGTTCACCTGTTAACTTAGATTTAAATAAGCTATTTCCAAATGTAAATGGAATCTGTATCTCTGGAGTAACATAAAATAATATAACATTTACAACATTATCAGAAGAAGAAATACTAGACATTTTTGCATTTCTTATTGCATGATCTAATGCAATATCCGATAGTTTTGAACTGTCATACGGTACTAATATTTTATTGTAAGTCATTTTTACAATTATGGGATATATTATTTTACAGAATATTAGCCTTTATCTAACATATTACTCTTAATTTACAAATAAACCAGTTATTAACTAAAATATACTTTGTTGAAGTAATATCGCTGGTATAATTGACTAACTCTTCCGATAATTCTCATTTTTCTTCTATTAATGATGATAATTCTCCTGCTACTGGAAAACGAGAAAGATGGAATTCCTATCCTGGATTCATCTTTGCTTCAATAGGCGCAGCAGTAGGAATAGGGAATATTTGGAGATTTCCATATATAGTTGGAGAAAATGGCGGTGGTGCCTTTTTTCTAACGTATATAATTGTACTTTTTACTTTTGGTGTATCCTTTATGATGCTAGAATTTGTAGTTGGAAGATACTACAAGACATCAGTTGTGGAAAGTATGAAAAAAATACATAAGAGATTCAGATATGCTGGAATTATCATAGTAGGAATTACATTCTCGATACTTAGTTATTATTTGGTAATACTTGGCTGGGTTCTCTCATTTTTTTTCTTGATGATATTTGGAATAAATCTTTCTTTCAATGATTATACTAACTCATTATTTCCTATACTATCTTTTTTAGGAATATCTATAATCAATTTTATAATTATTAAAGCAGATATAAGAAAAGGTTTAGAAAGAATAAGCAAAATAGCAGTCCTATTTCTAATTGGAATAATTATCCCACTGACATTATTAGGAATGTCTATGCCAGGAGCTGAAAAAGGAATAAAATTTTTTCTTACCCCTGATTTTGCTAAATCTGTAACACCAGAAGTATGGTCAGTTGCTTTTGGTCAAGCATTCTTTTCTTTATCCATTGGAATGGGAGTACTACTAACGTATGGTAGTTATTTGCAAGATATTAAAAAACCATTGCTCAAATCTTCAATAATAATAATTTTAGCAGATTTATCTATAGCTATAATATCAGGACTAATGATTTTTTCATGGGTTTTTTCCCATAATTTGGATCCTGCACAAGGAATAACCTTAATTTTTCAAGTAATGCCTTCTATATTCTTTGAATTGGAGTTCTTGGGAACAGTAGTAGGTTCTTTATTCTTCTTTTTATTGTTTTTAGCTGGAATTACCTCTTCACTATCGATGTTTCAAGTACCTATTTCAGCCATTCAAGACACTTTTAATTATTCTAAAAAGAAAGCATCTTATTTGATTCTCGTTCTAGTGCTAATTACAGGACTTCCATCTGCTCTAAGCTATAGTCAAGTCAAACTATCGTTAAATAATATCCCTATTTTAGATATAGTTGAACCAGTTTTTGGAACATATGGAATAGCAATTTCTGCTGCAATATTTTCTATTATAGTGACATGGTTTATTGACAAGAAAAAATTAATTGAACAAGCAAACCTATATTTAAGTAGAAACAGCATAATCAAAATTCCAGGAAATATTGTTTACGTAATTAAATTTGGTCTTCCTATTCTAATAATGTTGACCATAATTGTAGGATTAGTTACAAAATAAAGTAAATAATAATTAGCATAGCTCATAAATGATCTCATAGAAATTTATTACAAAATTTTTTTATCTATTTATTTATAGAAATTTAAAATAGTTGTATGCTATAATAAAAACACAAATCATTCTCTAAATCTGCTAAGGAAAATCTATTTTCAATTACCGATAAGAGACATATTATTTACATTTTTCTTTCATCCCGACTAGTCTGTAGTTTTTTAAAATTCACTATATTTGATCAGATTAGTATTATTATTAATTGAATATAATTAAAATATTAAACAAAAATCAAATCTAAAATACGAAATAGTAAAATCAATTGCTGCTTTATTAAATTCAAGGGGAGGGATACTTGTAATAGGATATGATAAAACTAATCAACAAATTGTCGGAGTAGATATTGATTATCAATTGCTTAAAGAAAATCAAAATTGGGATGGTTGGCAACTAGCATTTAGACAACTTCTATTAAATAACTTTAAAAGAAATCAAGAAATAATATCAAGACTTCGTGTAATTCCAATACTTAAAGAATCAAAGACTATCGTTAAAGTAGAGGTACCTGCAAGCGATGGACAGGTTTTTGTTGGTGAGAATGATGATTTCTACATAAGATACTTAAATTCAACTGAAAAGTTATTACCTAAACAGATCATTGAATATTCGAAGATAAGATGGAAGGATATTTAAAGTTCAGTTATAAGATATTTTACTAAAGTATGGACATCCGTATAATTCACCGATCGAAATTGATATGAATTATAAATATTAACTATTCCCTTATAATATATGGGGCCAGTGGGATTTGAACCCACGACCGCCAGCGCCCCAGGCTTATACCTTCAAATCAAAGATGGTATCCTAGTCCAAGCTAGACGATAGCCCCTCAAATTATTCAAATAAATGGATACTATTATTAAATGTACACTGGCATTAAATCAAAGTAAAAATAAAAAGCATAATCAATTTTACCTCAAATCTAGGAAGTAAATTTAAAAATGATCATAATATATAATTTCAGTATTTGTTGAATTTAAATAAAATATTTTATCAATTTAAAGATACATAATATTTAGTTCTGTTCTGTTCTCTTTCATACTGCTTTCATTCGTCTAAAAGAGTACATTCCAAACAATCCAAAGCCTACTGTAAAACCAAATAAAATCAAAATATCATGTTCAAATACAAAATTACCACTTCCTAGCATCGTAATTCTCAATGCATCAACTGCATATGTTGCTGGATCTACAGTAGTTATTACGTATAACCATTCAGGTAAATTCTCTAAAGGAAATAAGGCTCCACTTAAAAAAAATAAAGGAAAGACCACGAAACTAACGATCATTTGAAATCCTTCTAGACTATACATATAACTACCCAATCCAAGACCTAAAGATGTCAACAAGAAGGATAACAAAAGAGTTATACAAAGGATTTGAATCAAAGAAAGTGCGGTATAATCAATTCCTATTAAGAATCCAATAAATAGTAACACCATAACCTGTATCATTGAATTTGTCATGCCACCTATTGTTTTTCCTATAAAGATTATCTCTCGACTTACCGGAGTTACCATTACACTCTTAAGAAAATCAAACTTTCTATCCCATATGATATATGCACCGTAAAATACAGATGTAAAAATTATAGCCATGCTTACTATACCTGGGAAAATAAACAATTGATAATTAAAATCGCTATCTGGGGATACATTAGTAGAAGGTCCTAAACCATACCCAATAATAAATAACCATAATAAGGGAGTAAATAGCGAAGCTACAAGTCTACTCTTTTCTCTTAAGAAAACCTTGATTTCTCTTAACCAAATAGCATAAATATTCCTAACAGTAGTAAAAATAATATTATTTATATTGTTTGTCAATTTCCTTTTTCTGCAGTAAATTTAACCATACTGAGCAAACTTTTCCATGAATCCGCCTTCTGGATGCTCATTAATATCCTCGTTTGTAAATTTATGAAATACGTCATTTAATGTGGTTTCAGAGTATTGCACTGATTCAACATTATTTAAAACTTTAAGTAAAATAGGAAGATTATAACTTGCATTTTTAACTGATAAAATCAAAATATTCTCCTCTATTTTAAAATTATTTATAAAATCATACATATTTAGTGTCTTTATTATAGATTTAAATTGTTCTTGATTGCTTACATTATTAGCATTAGTTTCACTATTTTTAAATTTTAATTTTATAATATCTCCTCCCATCTTACCGTTTATTGTAGATTTTAAATTTGCAGGAGTGTCAGTAGCAATAATCCTACCTTTGTTAATAAATCCAATTCGATCACAGAGAAAATCTGCTTCTTCCATATAATGAGTTGTAAGGATAACCGTTATCTTTTCTTCCTTAACTAATTCTTGTATGTATTTCCACATTGATTTTCGACTATTTGGATCCAACCCAAGCGTAGGTTCATCTAGAAAGATTACCTTTGGTCTGTGTATTAAACCTCTTGCAATTTCCAATCTTCTCCTCATTCCTCCAGAATATTTCTTGACAAGATCATCTTTTCTTTCCTTCAATCCAACTAAATCCAACAATTCAATTATTCTCTTTTCTCTATCTCTGTCTGAAACATTATAAAGATAAGAATAAATCTTTAAATTTTCATATCCTGTTAACATGTCATCACTGCTAGGAGCTTGAAATACTATTCCTATATTTTCCCTTACATGTGAAGGATGTTTGATTATATCATAGTCATTAATGGAAGCGGTTCCACTTGTAGGTTTTATGAGTGTAGCTAACATATGTATAGTGGTGGTCTTTCCAGCTCCATTCTGACCAAGAAGTCCAAATACCTCATTCTCTTTTATTGTTAAGGAGATATTATCTACTGCAGTGAAATTATCAAATATTTTTGTAAGATTTTTTAATATGATCACGATTAAATTGAGATTAGAATCTAATCATGTATTATCTTATCTGATCTCTTTAATTTTCGGTTGATTTTTTAGATTATTAATATAATTTATAAAGGATAAAAAAGTAAATTGATCGTCAACTATAGTTAAAAAAACCTAACATTTTTTATTTTTTGAGAAATTGTAAATTTATAGGTTTAATAAGATTATGGATGGAGAAAGTGTATTTCAACCAACTGAAAATAAGAAATCAAAATCAAACGACTATGATTCAATATCCTGGAAATATTTGATAAATTCAGTCAGTTTATTAAAGAATTTTACAGATAATACGCCTTTATCTTAATATTATAGAATAACCTTCCAGATTCTGATAGCAAAAAATTCATTGAATTGATGTATATTTATTTGTTAAAAAAATAATTGAAAGACAATGTACTCTAAACGGATAAAAATTTGTCAGGATTATTATCAATTTTAAAATCGGAGATCTGTAATTAACATATCTGATTTATACACAAATAGAGAGGATAAAATATACTCTGTCGACGGCAATCTCATTTAGTTAGTATAATTTATCCCTCATATTTCTTGAAATATTATTTTAAAACTTGTAATTAATATATACGATTTATACACAAAAAGAGAGTATAAAATATACTCTATTGGTGGCAATCGTTACTTCTTAATTCAATTCCATCAAATATTATTCTTAAATGAAAAATTTAGTTCCAGCATACAAAAGGATAGTTAGTCTTACCTAAAATAATTAGATTAAAACATGTATTCAATCATATCAAATCAAATAAGTCAGATAAATATTACGAACATATTATAGAATGATATATTATAATTAGTGCCATCCTACATAGATGTAAAAAAACAGTTAGAAAAGTTCTGGTTTGATTACCTTAAGGAAAATCAAAAAAACTTTTCAACCTTGCAATTGGCAGGTGCCAGTCCTCCATCTGTTTTTGTAGGTCAATATGGCTATCCTAAAGTGAACTTAGGACCGATGGTTCCTTCATTACATGGAGATACAAAGTCTCTTGATACTCCAGAAATGTGGATAGGCAAGAACCTACAAGATATTTTGAATTATCGGTTATCTTTAGTACGAGGGATCAAATCCAATAAGGTAAATGACCTCAATCCAAGATTTATTCTATCATTACAAGAATTAGCGATGTCATCAAAATCTGCAGAATGCGAGATGAATTTTGAATCCAAGCCAAGAATCGGTTCTGATTATTTCAGTTTAAGTGATATTTCTCTAAAAATGGAATCACCTCCTTTTGGTGCGAAAGGTGAATTAAGATCATTTAAATTATCTTCTTTAAACTCTGACAAGCGAATTGAAAATTGTTTTACCGATGGTGATTTAAAATCTACACAAGCAATAATTGAACTTTACAGGAAGGGAATAGAGGTTAGCCAAATACAAAAAATCTTAAGTTTAGGAATGCTTGGAATAAAAAAGAATAGGAAACTAGTACCTACTAGATGGAGTATCTCTGCTGTAGATGATATTTTATCTTCAAATCTAACTAAGGAAATAAGAAATTATGGCACCATCGATTCTTTTGAGGTTTTTAAATATAATCACTTTTCAAATCGATACTCAATTCTTTTAATTCCACACGATGTCTGGAGTTTTGAAATGATTGAAGCATGGTATGATAATGAAAACAAAAAATTTGTTTTAGAATCTGATTTTGAAGATGCAAATGGGTTAAATCATTATCCAAAAATTGCTGGAGCATACTTTGCGGCTAGATTAGCGGTAACAGAATATCTATCTAGGAAAAAAAGAATTGCTGCTGTAGTGATATTTCGTGAAATTCATCCAACGTATATCGTTCCTCTTGGGGTCTGGCAAATAAGAGAAGGAATACGAGAATCCTTGCGGAGAGATGTACCTGAAAAATGCAAAGATTTTAAATCTGCAATTGTTTGTTCATGTAATGGATTACAAGTTCCACTAATAGATTGGGTAAAGAAAAGCACTTTTTACAGAAATTATGGTAAACAGGTACTAATTTCTCAGTTTTTTTAATAATATATTATAATATATTTTAGAAATTCTTGTTACAGAATGGAAATCAAAATTTACAAATCTCTAAAACATATTTTATTTGAAACAAATGATGGGGTTGAACTAATTTTCAGTATTTTTAGATTCATCAACTTTAGACAATGTTATTGCTCTTATAATATTAAAGAATTTACAATGAAATACCTATCTATTATTTGACTTTTTTGTATTTAATATAATACTAATTTACTGTTCGTTCCAACATTGGATTGAATTCCATTTATGGAATCCTATAAAAGGAACAAAATAAAATTCAAAAATTTTTCGACGATCTATCAACCTATAATTTTTTATCATATACTATAAATTTGCTTGAAACATTTATTTCATAATCTCTTAAGGTTTCGAAATTAATTTTGGTATCAGGACAAAATATATTCATTTTTTGGTTAAAATCATTATCTAAATCGTTAAGATTGATTATTTCTTTAATTTCAAAATTTTTGTTATTCTGACTTTTATGAGAGTTTGCCATAAACAAACAATACCCTATTAAATTAGAAACAATTTCTTGAGTTTCTCCCTCTAAATACCCTATCTCATAATTAGCTTTATTGAAATATCTGTCAGTATCTATTATAACTATTCCTCTTACTTTATCATCAACATAAATATATAATTGACCATTTATTATAATCTTATTTAACAGATCACCAGTTAAAGTATACCACCTCCAAGCTTGAACAAACCTAATTTTATCTGTAAAGTTAATCCCCTCTGATCTTGCTAAAAAACTTTCTATTATTTTCTTATCTTTTATTTCAGCTCTTTTTATTTTCTCAAAACTAAGGTATTTATCATTTATAGTCTTCATAGTAGAATAAATCCATTTTTCTTTTGGAATAAAATTCAATTTATTCATTAATTCGTTGGAAGGATTATTTTTTACAGACACTACAGCGGAAGCTAGTTTGGCATTCCTTTCTTTTCCATATTCAACAATTTTACTTACCATTTCTGAAGCAATACCTTTCTTTCTAAATTGCGGGTTCACCCTTATCCCTTCAACCCAAATAGTCTCATCATATACTATTCCATGTATCATTGCAATAGTCTTTTTATTATTCGAAAGTTCATCATCTATTACTGCAACCATTAATAATCCATCTTTTTCTTTCATCCAAATATCCCACACCTCATGAATATAATCACCCCACTCAAATGTAGTTTTACAAAAATCTAAAATCTGGTCTTTATCAGTATTTTTAGCAGTTCTGTAATAAATCAAATTATGATAAAATACAATCAGTAAATCTCATATTAATTATGTCATAATTATTTTTTTATTTCTAATCAATTCTATTAGATATCATTTAAAGTTTTTTAAAGCTATTCATTAACAGGAAATAAAAGTAAAATAATGGTCTAAATCTTTTATCTGTATTAATTTCCTATGGACTCAAATATTATAGAACAAAGTTTTAAAGAAAAGCTTGATAATTTATATGACAATAAGAAAATTAGTTATTATCAATTAGAACATTTTATTAAACGTGGCATTCAAGTAATTAAACCTAAAGAAGATTTTAACCTAGAATCATTATCCTCAATTATACCAAATATTGTAATAGGTGCATCAAAATCATATATATCAAATATAAAAATTCCATATCAGGCTACCAGCTATATTGCTGCGGAGGTTTTTCCACAAAGCGGGAGGTATATTTATAAAGTTCCAGGCAATCCTGGAGGAGGAGTATTAAAATTAACAGGAAATAAAAGAAATATAGGAGATAGCGTTTTTGCATCAACTCATAGGATACTGTTAGGACATCAAGCAATTTTATTAAGTATCTACAATCTAATGATAAATAAAAATCAGATATGGAACTGGGATTTTTTTGGTAATAAGGTGAAAGAAAGTAAAGAATCAGTATACAACGATCTCGTTAAACTTCAGGAACAGTATCAAAACAATAAAGACTCAAGTTATATCATTGTTGTGTCCAGAAATGCAAAATCTTTTGAAAAATCTGGAATTATTCATTTTTTTCAAAAAAAAGAAGTAGCTATTTTTAATCAAGATATCAGGAAAATAATTTTTTTAACAAATCAAGATGGATATGATTATACTTCAAAATATATTCCAGAGTCCGATTTTGTAAAGTATGTTACTACCGGATTGAGTTTTAATATTTTTGAGGCATTAACAGTTTTAAAGAAAAAATATAAAATAAATGTTATTCTAAATGATGGAGGCAGAATAATGTCAAATGGATTTAAAGGTTCGGGAGTTCTTGGAGAAGAAAGAATTACTCTAGAACCTTATCCTGGAAATGTGTTGATTGAAAAGGACAACCATGAGGTATTAGCAGAAAGTACACTTGGAATAAAAGGAACAGGTATTGATAATAGTGAAATAAGTGACTCATTAATGTTATATTCATCCACTTTTGGCCAAGAAAAAATGAATACGTATGTATATCCACTTGATGATTCTCAATTGTTATCTCATTAAATTTTGATAAGGAAATATTCTTTTCTATTTAACAAACATTTTTTAAATAGCTCTATAACTAAGAAAAATCCATGGTAAGTTATAAAACCTGTTTAAATGGAGTCTAGAAAAAACTAGAAAGACAATAAAGCAAGATAATTTTTAGAATTTTAGGATATCATTGTAAATCAATAGGACAATTCAACTTAATTCTTCAAACTATATTTGTAATTTAAATCCTTGATTAAATAATCAACATAAAATTTGGTATTGTAAATTTGAAAGTAATTAGATTTATAAAATATATTCCAGAATAATATTATATTGTGAAATCGATAAAAGATTATATTTTCATTCTCATGTTTTCTTCGTTCGTTGTCTCATTACCAATTCTTTATGAAGAAGATACGATAAATCCAATTTATGCTATAAGTGAGAATCAAAGTGCTAGTGGTATATTAAATATTATATTATCTTCAATAGAGGGTTCACTTTTATCAAATGGAACTTTTCTTATCACCCCTGATCCTTTTCAACAAGATCAGTCATTTTTGATTGTCGATAATGACATCAACGATAAAGACAAATCACGAGGTCTTATCTCTCTATTTAATATTCCAAACGGTAATTACACTATCACACAAAATGGAACTGAAAAAAATTTTTTGCCTAACACTATATCAAAAATTGTAAATATAAACAAAACCAATCCTATTACAACTACATCTTTTGTAAATATTTTACAACAAAAATCCTCTGATGATAAACGAGACCAACTCTATCAACGAAGTCCTGAGTATACATATAATGCTAAATTCGTATGTGGTTCAATCAAGGGAGATGAAGGGCCTCTTAGACCTGGACATTATGACACTGATATTAGTATTTATAACAAACAAAAATATCCTTTAAAGATCTCTTGGAATGTGGTTTCAAATAATGATAAATCTAGTAATTCTCTTTTAAAGACTTTAAAGCCTGAGAGTTCAATAGGGATAATTTGCAAGGATATAAAAAATTTGATAAATTCTCCTCCTTCCCAAACTGATCTGATTGAAGGATTTGTAATATTAAGAGTCGATAGCACAAATATCGATTCTGGAAATGTCATTCCAGGAATCGGAATCCAAAAAAATATTGGCTCCACTACTGAACCAGTTTCTATTCAGGTTTTTTATACCGCTAACGCACTCGATTTACTTCCTCACGAAATAATAGTTGAAAAACTAGTTTTCGAGATCTTAGACGATCCATCAAACAAAATTCCTAAATCTCTTTTAAACACTGATTTGGGAATTACCACAAGGTCAGAATTGAATACAATCTCTGACCAAACTTTAAAAATAAAAACAATTTTAGCATCAAAATTTAATATAACTGATTCAGAAGTTGATGAGATCACTACTTCTATAAAGGATACGGATATCGGTGCTACAACAATGATAGATGATCATGCTATATCATTATTTAGACTCACTTCATGAGAAATATTAGTCCTCAGAATAGTAAAGTCAAAGAAATCTGTAATAAAGCCTACATTAGTTGCATTTAACTATAGTCGATAATTAATTGATCTAATTAATTTATTGTCAATATATGGGAGAAGGTGTTTCATTAAAGAATTTCATTGAATTAAGATTTAATGACTAAAAACTAAAGAAAAACTATTTCACTTATTTTAAATAAGCGTTTTATTTTATCTTTAAGATTGATATTCTCTAAATTCGTATTCTCAGTATGTCTTTCATCCATAATTAGTATGGTGATTGTAGGAGGAAGTGTTTCATTTGTAGACGCAGAATGGAAAATTCCTACAGAAATTGAATCGCCTCAATATACTAGTTTTGAAAACGATTTGTTAAAGTTTGACTATCCAATTAATTGGAATTTCACAGAAAATAAAGATTCAATAGTATTTCACCCAAATAGTCAATCAGATGATAAAATAGCTATCACTACTATAAATCTTCCAAGCGATTTGATCTCGATAAAATCTATAATAGATTTAACCTTGGATGAGTTCGCAAAGAATTTAAAGGAATTTAATTTGCTTGAATCTAATAATTTTCCTAATATCAAAAATGCCAATCATAAACTTGTTTATTCTTTTAAAGATGCAAATAATTCTGAAATTAAACAAGCAGATATAGGTCTAATTCAAGGAGACAAATTATTTTTGTTTTCCCTACTATCCAATCCTCAAAATTATTACGGGTATCTGCCAGAATTTGAAACAATGCTTGCATCTTTTAATTACTACAACGAGCAAAAGATGCTGAATCAATTTTCATCTCAATTGGTAGTTCCCGTAGCTGAATTTGTACCAATACTTGGGGATCCTGAATCAAATATCACAATAGTTGAATTTGGTGATTATCAATGCACATTTTGTGCAAAATTTCATAATGAGACAAGAAATCAAGTTCTAACTAATTTTGTGGATACTGGTAAGGTAAATATGCAGTTTAAAGACTTTATCGTAAACGACAGAGGAAGCGATAAAAGTTCAACACTAGCTGCCGAGGCATCATACTGTGCAGCAGAACAAGGCAAATACTGGGAATATCATTCTGAAATTTATGATAATTGGTCTGGAGAAGGCACAGGTTGGATTAATTCTGAAAGTTTAAAAGAATTTGCTTCTAACGTTGGTATATCTGATATCGATCAATTTTCAGATTGTATAAATTCACATAAATTTTCAGATTTGGTAGAATCCAATGATAATATTGCGCGTAACTTGGGATTAACTGGAACACCAGCATTTGTGTTATTAAAGAATAATGAGATTCAATCTATAATTCCAGGAGCCATGCCTTACTCAACCTTTGAACAGTCACTAAATAGTATTATAACTCCAACTTAATTCAATTTTTTATTTATTGATTATTCGCCCGTAGGTATATCAAATCCACCCATCTTTCAATTTGAATCGTTATTTAAAAGAGAAGATATAAAGGTAGTACAAGTATTTACAATCTGATGAAATATAGCCGAGTCTATTACCACAAATATCTTTCTTTAAAAAATCTTTTATCAGTTATCTTTCTTTGTACTGTCTCTATATTCATTTTTAACAATAGTTTTGATCTTTCTAAAAATTCCGATTTTGGTCAATCTGAGATGATCCAGAATGTCTTCGCACAACCTATGGAACTTTCCAAACAGCAGGCAATAGAATCATTCCAAAATCAATTCTGTGGGTTGAACTCTGTTCCTAATTCCAATCAATATGTAAAAGAAATCTTATTAGAAAATGAATGCGAAATGCCATTGGCTATCACCGTTGATGATGATGGAGTATGGTATATCTCTACAAAGCTCGGATCTTTAGTGTTATACAATGAACAAAATAATACTTTCGCCAAGTACGACATACCAATGTGGAATTCACGAGATAAACCAATTGATAACTCTAATGTCTGGGATATAAAAAAGGATCCAAGTGGTGACAATTTTTGGTTTACAGATGAGAAACAGAACCTCATTTGGAAATTCAACAAGACGAGTAAAACCTTTGAACATTATAAAATTCCTGCTGATGATGCGTCATTTGGAACAATATATCCGGTTTCTTTAGATTTTGATAATAATGGTAATATCTATTTTGTAGGAATTAGATCTCCAAATCTCTGGATTGGTAACATAAATGAGATGAAAAACGGGACTTCAGATGGAATCAGTAGTATTCCACTTCCTGTAGATATTTTTGGCGATGTTGATAAAATGCTTATTACTACTGGATCCCTCCTTGTTGATAAAGACAAAAATGATGTATGGATATCTATGTTAGTTTTCGGTTTCAAGGGACAGATATTAAAGTATAATATCGATGATAAATCTATGAAAACATACGATCTTGGAGATCTTCCATCTCCGGTTTCTATGGTCTTGGATGATACAGGAAATATTTGGGGCACAGACCACGGAACTAGTATATTTTTCAAGTTAGATCCTGTTGACGGTATCCTAACCAAATTTATTACTTCCCCTGCCTCTCTAAAAATATCAGGAGGAAACGAAGTAGAAGGAAACAGCTATACCTTACCATATTGGATAAACAAAGGGGCGAATAATTCTATAATTTTTAACGAGCATACAGGGAACAAAATGGCAAAATTTCTTCCGGAGTCGCTAACCCTAATAGAATATTGGATTCCTAGCCAAAATAAATTCTTTGCAAAGTGTCAACTAGATTCTCCTCCTGATACTTGTGGTATAGCGAATGCATTACAATTTGCTCCAGAATATAAGAACGAATCAATCTGGTTTACAGAATGGTCTGAGAATAAGATAGGAAAAATAGATACAACTATTCCACTTCCATTTTCAATTTCGGTTCAACCAGAAAATTTCACAGTTACAAAGGGAGAAAGTAAAGAGATGAAAATGCAGATCAAAGCAACTGAAGATGTATCCCTCAATCCAATATCTTCATCCACGTTTACACCCACGGGTGATCTGGGAACATCTTATGGAATTTTCAGTGAAAATGATATTACTCTTAAATCAGGAGAATCTAAGGAAATATCTTTTGTATTAACAGTATCAAATGATGTTGCTCTTGGAGATTATATACTTATGGTCGGAGCTGAAGAGGATTCTCTTTCGATTTCAAAAGCAATCAC
>JBHIVA010000028.1:0-29126 GCA_042138015.1 Nitrososphaeraceae archaeon
CCATTATTTGCTTCTATTAGAATTTATTTTATAAAAATATATACGAACAAAATTAAAAGAACACAAGTTATCTAAATCCCTAAATCTGAATCTTATCTATAGAATATCCTTATTTTTGTTACTATTTGTAGGGTTTTTAATGTCACTATTAATTTTTCAACAATTTTATAATAATTATTACAACGTGTCAATTTCTATAAGTATTATTATTATAAGTTACGGAACAGCAATATTTTTTATAATTAGGTTATCAATTCTTTTTATTTCATGGTATAAAATAAATCATAACTGGATACTACTTTTGTATTTTGCTTCAATGTTATTAATTTCATTTAATCTCTTTATGGCATCTACTGTTACTTCTATTAAACTAATGGATAGACCAAATGAAATTCGAATGTTTGTCGGAGGTACCGCTGATCTGTCCGTCGGAAAATATACGTTACTTAATGATATATTTAAAATATCATCTTATATATCTTTTATTAGTATTTGGATCACAACTGCTTTATTGCTGAACTACTATCGGGAAAAACTAATAAAGGCTGTTTTATATTGGATTGTATTATCTATTCCTCTTGTTTATTTCATAATAAATTCAGTATATACATTTATTTTTGGTAATTTATTAAATTTTTATCTTACAATCGATCCTATTACCGTATCGATTATTTTGACAGCATTTTTATCATTAAGTAAACCGATAGGAGGCTTGACTTTTGCAATTGCATTCTGGCGTACTTCTAAGTTTATCAGTTATGAAAAAAATATAAAAGCATATATGGTTATTTCGGGATGGGGAATCCTTTTAATTTTTGGTACAAATCAGGCATTGGTACAAGCTCTTGCCCCTTATCCTCCATTTGGATTGGCTACAATAACTGTTTTGATTATAGCCGGTTATTTGATGTTGTTAGGAATATACAATTCAGCAACACTTGTTTCAATGAACGATAATCTTCGTAAATTTATTTATAAGCAGACTTCTGAGTCGAATCTATTAGGAGTAATAGGCAGGGCAGAAAAAGAAAAAGAAATTCAACAAATTATTACAAAAATTACTGCACATAAAGAAAGATTGAAAAATATCGATACTCAAATAGAATTAGATGATGAACAAATGAAAAAATATATTGAGTTTGTAACAAATGAACTAAGAAAAGAAAAGGTGTAGTCATATTCTTATTTTTGAAATACAATCATAATGTAATAGAGTGTCTGTTTGTGAATTTTATTTTTGGTTT
Source organism: Nitrososphaeraceae archaeon (assembly GCA_042138015.1). GTDB lineage: Archaea > Thermoproteota > Nitrososphaeria > Nitrososphaerales > Nitrososphaeraceae > TH1177. The sequence continues at coordinate 1,245 of JBHIVA010000028.1, forward strand.
TAAGTTATAAATAAACTATAAATTTAACATTTTAGAAATCGAAGTTAAATTGAAATATAGTAGTTTTATTCTTATTCGATAGTAAGATCCTGAAGTAAAATCAAATCATGAATTAATAAATGAATAAATGAATGAATAAGGATTTATCTAATTGGTCATTTGGGAATTTCCTTTAATATTGTATCATCTACTTCAAAGAATTTTAATTTTCCAAGATAGGAAATCGGTTTCCTTATTCTCTTGGTATTGTTGACCAAGAACCCATATTTATAACCTTCAAAATATTTTGTAACTATAGAAAAATATTTATGTTTATCCGTGTTAAATTCATGTTCACTTTTATATTAGATCTTTTGCGTAATTAGAGAAAATCTACATTTATTTCTATTGTTCATCAGATTATAATTAGTTATCCTCTTCTGCTACCGCTGTGTATTATTCTATAATTTACCAAACCAGAAACAATATCAGAAATTGTATCGTATCTTTTCAGTCTGTTTCTGTATTTGTTTCCCATAATACCAAACTTCTTTATTCTACATATAGTATGTTCAACAACTACTCTCTGTCTACGTTGTTTTTTGTTGTACCTTTGAATTACTTTTTACTGCTAGCCAAAATGATAGGTTATAGTTGGTATCTTTTTATTTATTATTAGTTATTTTTTCATCCATTCTCTTTCTTCCAAGTATTCAATAAGTACTATCATTTCCTGCATTCTTGCTTCACCTCCAGCATCATTCTTGCACATCTCATAATGTTTTAATAACATTTCATCTTCCTCATTTGTTATTACATTTTTTTTGTCTACCAGGTCAAAGAATTTATCCTCTTTTCCTGTATGATCATCTATAAAAACTGAATATGATTTTAAGAATCTGGCGACTGGCTCCAAGTCTATGGAAATTTGTTTATTTGAGTCATGCTGTGTTTTTATTTTTATCTTTCTTTTATACTCCTTTAATTCTCTCCTTAACATAGTTGCTATTCTTCTACCCAATTCGTGTTCAATCAGAAATTTTCGAACATCTTCTGCAAATCCATCCTTATCCTTTGTATCTGGAAAATAGGCCTTCTCTTCTTTTTTATGATGAAAGTGATCAACAAACTCTTCTATTATTACTGAAATAATTTCTATGTCTTCGATTGGTACATATTGGTTAGCATATAATTTATTTGAACAATTTTGAGCAATTTCCTTAACTCTACGTATTGTAATGTGATCATTCTTGAGATTCTGGGTTGATTTCATCCTAAATGAGAAGAACATTTACTCTATAAATTTGATTAAAACCAAATAAATAATAATAATAAAAAAATAAATCTTATTTCATTTATTTTATTTTATTTTGGATGCAAAAGCTATCGTTTGTCTTCTTTGTCATCCGTTGGACCATGATAATAAGTTAGATACGGTTCTTCATCTATTGTTTGAACAGGTTCTCCTGTAGGTGAAGGTGCATTTTTATCAACTTTATATTTAAAAATTTCAGGAACATCTATACCTATAATCACATTCATACCAACGGCTATCATTTGAGATTTAGGAATATCCTATATATAGTTAAAATCACTAAATACAACTGTTTGTATATTAATTTCTAAAATAAAATTAAGGATAGATTCCGATTATTTTCGGAGGATAATCATTGATAATATTCAATAGGAGATATCCTATAAATATAATTGAAAATCCTGAAAATACATAAGGAATAATTTTTCTTAAAATGAATCCATTGTGTTTTTTAGGTTTGTAAAATATGAAAACAAGTTTTTCACTAACTTTACCAGACCATTCTATTGATTTATGAATTATTAATTTAGAACATGTGGTAGACTTCAAGTACTTTGAAAAAGGTATATCTATTTTTTCCTTTTGCATAATATTTATTGATATATATATTTAATTACTTATTTTTAAATATTGTTAGTTTAAAACACCATTTGTTTTCGCTAAATTAGCGAATGTTATCAAAATGAATAATACTGTTTTTCCAATCCAAAGAATTCGCCTACAATACATGTAATACTACTTTGACTTTCTATAATAGTATTGAAAACTAGTTCTATCTCCTTTTCTCTACCAAAGATCTTTGACTGAAAGAATTCGACCAAGAGTAATAATATATTAAATAAATTAGCGAATTCAAAAGTTTTACTATATATTAAATCAATCTAATCTATTAACTGTTTTAATAGTTTTTTTATGTCGATAAATGATAATTGCAGAATTGAAAATAATTTAAACTTCCAATTGAGTTGTTGATACCATATTTTATTAGATAATTTAATTGAAGATATGAACCGATCATATTTTAGTCCATAAAACTTTTCGCCATAAATAGATATTTCTTTAATCAAATTTTTATTTTCTAAATTACATATAACATTAATTGAAATTTCATTAGTAAAATTACTTTTATGTAATATTCTACGTTTTCCATTAAAGGTAATTAGATTTTTTTCACAGAAAGACCTTATTTTATCTTCAGCTATGTTGGTAGCCCTGCTTACTTCATGCATAACATCATCCTAGAAAACAGTTATAACATCGTGTTGTAAATAAAGTCGTTCATTGGACGATTTTTTCAATATTTTGTTTAAAATATAATTTACAATCATAAAAGAAATTTTGCAATATATTATATAATCTATAATTACAATTCAAAGGGATTCTGTGGGATTTGAACCCTTCTATAAAGTGGGACCAGTTACTAATAAAATAATTGAGTTCTATTATTAGTAACAAAATCCTTACAACATTATGTTTATTAAAAAAGGATTTTAGATTGGATTTAGAGAAATATCATTGTAGTCATATAATTAGGATACTTTTATGCCAGCATTGTCTTTATCATCTTTTCTTACTAACTTAGAGGTAATCTCTGCAATCCTCTTTCCAAATCCCCTTGCAACTTTTATATCCTTCTCATCAAAAGGCCTATCAGCTTTAGGTCCTACTATTCTACTGGGACTATAGGGACTGCCTGTCTCTGTAAGTTCAGGTATGGAATACGGAACCCCAACTATTATCATCCCATGATGCAACATGGGAAACATCATCGATATAGCTGTTGACTCTTGTCCTCCATGAACTGAAGCGGCACTAGTAAATACGCCACCTACTTTTCCAATAAGAGATCCGTTCAACCACAGGCGACTTGTTCTATCCCATAACGTTTTCATTTGTGCTGCCATATTGCCAAATCTAGTGGGTGAACCAAAAATAATTGCATCATATTTCGGAAGCTTATCTACAAGATCGTCTACAGACACTGGAGGATATTTTTTATCTAGGTTTTCAACCAATTGTGACCATGATGGATTTTTCGATATTACGTCCATTGGAACATCATCTGCAATTCGCATAAGTGTCACATTTGTTTCAGGTATCTCATTAATACCTTGAGAGATTTCTTCGGCCATACGGGCAGTGTTTCCATAGCGGGTATAAAATAAAATTAGTATGTTAACGGATTTTCTATTTTCACTCATTTTAAATAAAATATGTCATATGATATAAATCTCTAATCTTTTTCGCTGGATTAATACATATATGTTATATGAAATGCAATGTTGCTTTCATACTATAACTTTCAATTATAATGAAAAGTTCTATAATATTAGAATCCCTATTTTTTATTATTATCTTATACCGTTACCCAATTCCTCAAGAAACGCAATTTCTGACAACGGTTTTCTTTCTCTTGGAGAATCTGGTTTTTCTCGATATCTATCAGGCAGTATTTTATGAGAATCTTGGTATCCTATTGCTATCATTATGCCAACCTCATAATCTTCAGGAATATTGAAAACTCCTCTGGCCTTTTCACGATCAAATCCACCCATTTCATGCATAATTAACCCCTGATTGAATGATTCAAGAAACATATTTTCATTTGCCGCTCCTAAATCATGGAAATGAAGTTTATTATAAATTCTATTATCAGAATAAGTTTTTTTTGTTATTGCACAAATTAAAATTGGAGCTCGTTTGGCATAATTGTTTATTTCCAATAAAACTGATCTTGCTTTATCAAGCTTCTGTGGATTATTATCAGTAAAAACTATGTAACGCCATGGCTGTTCATTACGCGACGATGGTGCCCATCTAGCTGCTTCGAGAATAGAAAATAATTTTGATTTTTCTACTGGTTTTGTTGAAAATGCTCTTGCACTCCATCGTCTTGCAATTAAATCGTGTATAGGAAAATCTGTATTCGCTTTTTTTGTTATCAAGTCAAAGTTATTTTTATCCCTCACAAAAAATCACCGATTGTCTAAATTACTTTTTTTCTTGTCCTTTTCTTTTATAATCTTTCCACTTATCAATCCAATACTCTATATCCTGCAATGTTTTATGAAGTTCTAATGCTAATGGAGTAAGACTATATAATATGTCACTAGATTCTTTATTTTTTGATATTATTTTTATCACTAGTTTCTCTCTTTCTAATTGTTGCAATCTTTCTGATAAAACTTTATTGCTTATTCCTGACAATATTTTTTTTAATTCATTAAAATGAAGAGGTGAACTTGTGCCAAGAGTTTTTAATATTGATAAAGACCATTTTTTACCCATTACTTCACCTATTCCGCTGGCCTTACAGATCTTTGATTCTATTTCAGACATTGAAATAGTAAAATACAATTATTAATTTAATATTTAGTTTATAACAATAATTATTTTAATATGACTTATTATATGAACATATGTTCATCACATTACTAAATGGTTACCAAATATTTTTATTTATCTTGGATAATATCTTTTAATGACAAGTGAAACATTAGTCAGTAATAAAATTCATAGCTTATTGACTCCTGATAACTGCACCTTGATAATGATAGACTTTCAACCACAAATGGCCTTTGGTGTAAAATCTATTGATGGACAGACTCTGATTAATAATGCAGAAGGTCTTGCAAAGTCTGCAAAAATATTCAATGTTCCAACTATTTTAACTACGGTAGCAGAGAAAAGTTTTTCTGGACCTATGTTTCCTCAGATTAAAAAAGTGTTTCCCGATAAGCAAATGATAGACAGAACAACCATGAATTGTTGGGAAGATCAAAACGTTGTTAGAGAAGTTGAGAGAATAGGAAGAAAAAAATTGGTTTTAGCAGGACTATGGACAGAAGTCTGTATAGTATTACCAGCTATTCAAGCTATTGAAGCAGGGTATGAAATTTATGTTATAGCTGATGCATGTGGTGGTACATCTAATACAGCCCATGACATGGCAATTGAGAGATTAATTCAAGCTGGAGCAGTACCTATGACTTGGCTACAATTTCTATTAGAATTACAACGCGACTGGGCTAGGACAGAAACATATGATGCAGTAATGAAAGTAGTAAGAGAAGATGCGGGAACATATGGACTTGGAGTAGAATATGCAAAAGCTATGCTGGGTGAACATGCGAGAGAAGGTTAAAAAATAATAATGGAACCATCAATAAATAATACTAAAAATCAAATAAATACATACATTCACTATTTTTTCGGCATTTTTCCTAAATTATCATTAAAACTTGTCAAGATGAATTGATATGACTAAAGAAGCGGATCTTATTATTATAAATGGTCATATAGCAACAATAGATAATGATCTATCTTTTGCATCTTCCGTAGCTATAAAAGATGGTCTTTTTATTGCTGTAGGTAATAATGATGATAACCTTTCTTACAAAGGAGAGAAGACTAAAGTAATTGATTTAAATGGACGGACAGTCATTCCAGGCTTAAATGATTCTCATATTCACATTGTACGTGGGGGATTATACTATAATTTAGAATTAAGATGGGATGGTATACCTACCTTAGATGAAGCCTTGAACAGAATTAATGAGCAATCACAACATACTCCCAATCCACATTGGATTAGAGTGGTTGGTGGTTGGTCTGAACTTCAGTTTAAAGAGAAAAGAATGCCTACTATAGAGGAAATTGAAAGAATTACTGGAAGTGTACCAGCACTTATTTTGCATCTTTATCATTGTGCGATAATTAATAAAAAAGCAATTGAGGCTGCTGGATATGATAAAAATACACCAGATCCTCCAGGTGCCGAATTTGAGCATGATAGATCTGGTAATTTAACAGGCTTGATAACTGCAAAACCAGCAGCTGTAATACTTTATCAAACACTAGCAAAGGCACCAAAATTGTTATACGATGAACAAATTAATTCCACAAGACAATTTATGTATGAACTCAATCGTTTTGGTGTTACAAGTGCTATAGATGCTGGTGGTGGATTCCAGAATTATCCAGATGATTATAAAGTGATTAGCGATTTAGCAAAACAGGATCTACTTACAGTTCGTATTGCATATAATCTTTTTACTCAAAGACCACAAAAAGAATTAGAAGATTTTACAAACTGGATAAAAATGGTAAAGCCTGGAGAAGGAAATGATTTTTATCGTATGAATGGAGCTGGAGAAATGTTAGTTTTCTCCGCAGCTGACTATGAGAATATATTGGAACCACGTCCAGACTTGGCAGAACAAATGGAATCAGAATTAAAAGAAGTTGTTAAGGTTTTAGTAAAAAACAGGTGGCCTTTTAGAATGCATGCTACTTATAATGAATCTATTACTCGCTTTTTAAATGTCTTTGAAGAAGTAAATAATGAAATTCCTTTCAACGGGTTAAGATGGTTTTTTGATCATGCAGAAACAATATCTGAAGATAATATAAAGAGAGTAAAGGCTTTGAATGGAGGAATAGCAATACAAGATAGACTGGCATTCCAAGGCGAATATTTTATTCAAAGATATGGAAAAGAAGTATCAGAAAACTCACCTCCTATAAAGAAAATAATTGAAATGGATGTTCCCCTTGGTGCAGGTACGGATGCAACTAGAGTGGCTACTTATAATCCATGGATTTCACTTTATTGGCTAGTTTCAGGGAAATCGGTAGGAGGTACACTATTAAGATCTAAAAATAATTGTCTTGATAGAATGGAAGCGCTTAGATTGTACACACTTGGTAGTGCATGGTTTTCAGATGAACAGAATAAAAAGGGTTCAATTGAAATAGGAAAATTTGCAGATCTTGCTGCCTTGAGTGACGATTATTTCTCTGTTGAAGAAGAACAAATTAAAGAAATTGAATCTGTTCTAACTATAGTTGATGGGAAAATTGTATATGCAAAAGAAGAATTCCAAAATCTTGCGCCTCTATCTCTAGATGTTATTCCTTCATGGTCTCCCATTTCTAAATTTGGTGGATATTATAGCTCAAGAAATAATCAAAATCAAAATAACAATAATTCATCATCATTACAACGACAAAAACAAATAACTGCAAATTCTAATATAGACCATAACAATAACAAAAACCATCTTGTAAAAGATAAAGAAAAAAATAATGAAAATCAGAATTCATCAATAATGGATTCTAAACAAAGTAGTGTAAATGATAAAAGTGTAAAAATTCAATATAAAAATTTTATATGTCCATGTTGCGACGATTTCTTTTCTTTTTAGAAATAGCATTTCAAATCACGCAACAAACAAGGATATAATTCTTTATGAAAGATGATACAAGTTCTCAAAAAGGAAATAACAATAAGGAACAGATAAAAACGGAAGTAAGTAGATCTGGTTGGGGACCTATAGTACATCACCCAATTTATAGAGCCTTATGGATTGCAACTGTCATTTCTAATATAGGATCATCAATGCACGATACTGGAGCTATGTGGCTTATGACTTCCCTTTCTGATTCAGCATTTCTTGTTGCCTTAATACCAGCTGCAGCTAGCTTGGCTATTGTTGTTATGGCGTTACCTGGTGGAGCTCTCGGAGATGTTCTTAATCGTAATAAGCTTCTTCTCATTAGTCAAGGCTATATGGTAACAATAGCGTCTGCACTTGCTATTGTCACCTTGTTTAACACGACTACTCCGTTATTGTTAGTACTCTTAACCTTTGCCTTGGGACTAGGAGCAGCATTAAGCATGCCATTACTGATACAACTTTCTTTAAAGATGGTCTCTAAACAAGAATCTCAATCAACTATTACTCTTGGTGGGGTTGCAATTAATATAGGAAGAGCAGTGGGACCAACTGTTGGTGGTTTTATAATTGCTTTAAGCGGTCCTTGGGCAGTTTTTTTAATTAATGCTCTAACTTTTATATCAATTATTATAGTATTAAAAAAATGGTCTAGTAGTGATCCTCAAGAACAAAATACCACTCTACCTCCTGAACATATCACAGGAGCTATTCGAGCTGGAATTAGATATCTAAAACATTCACCTGATGTTCAATCTGTTCTAATACGTGCTACAGCCTTTACAATTTTTGGAAGTGCATTATTTGCATTATTGCCCTCTCTTGTAAGAAATACTTTGGGATTTGGTTCTGCTGAATATGGATTACTTTTAGGAGCTTTAGGCATAGGAGCTATAATTGGTGGTACAATAATGCTTCCAAAGATAAGACAAATAATCTCTATTGATTGGCTAGTTGTAGCTGCAAGCATATTATTTGCAATAACTATGATTTTGCTTTCACAACTTGATAATTTCTTTCAAATCTTTGTAGTAATGATTGGGAGTGGAGTAGCATGGATTACTCTTTTATCCAGTTTTAATTTTTCTGCTTTTAAAGCAGGTAATAAATGGGTAGCAATGAGATTACTAGCTGTTTATCAAGCAGTATTTCAAGGTGGAATTGCTGTTGGAAGTCTCATATGGGGACAAGTTTCAATATATTCTGATATACCTACTGCATTGGTTTTATCAGCCATTGGTCTAATGATTGGCTTAATAACTTTTACAAGATATCGATTGATAAAAAAGGGTGAAATTGATAAGACATCTTATACTCACTGGCCAATTCCAAATGTCATATTTGAGTCTGGCAGAGAACAAAAAGCTGTAATGATAGAAATAAAGTATAAAATTGATCCTGTAAACAAAAAGGAATTTGAAACAATTATGAAAGAATGGAGTAGAATTAGAAAAAGAGATGGAGCCATTCATTGGGGTCTATATTATGACGGAGAAAATCCTAGCGAGTTCATTGAAACTTTCATATCAGAGTCTTGGGAAGAACATCTTCGACAGCATGAAAGATTTACTGTAGCTGATAGAGAAATAGAAGATAAAGTTAGATCTTTCCATATTGATAAGAATCCACCTATGGTTACTCACTTTATAGCTGCATCTTTACGACGAGAAAAAGAAAAAAAGGCGAGATAATAAAAAGAAGCATGAATAATAAAAATCACGTATCAGGAATTCATCATGTCACCGCCATTTGTAGTAATCCCCAAAAAAATATTGATTTTTATACAAAATTATTGGGCCTTAGACTAGTCAAATTAACTGTAAACTTTGATGATCCAACAACATATCATCTATATTATGGAGATGAAATAGGACATCCTGGAACTATTCTTACTTTCTTTCCTTGGTCTGATGCCCCCAAAGGTTATAGAGGGACTGGTCAAGCTATAACAACATCATTTTTAATACCTCCTGACTCTATTAATTTTTGGAAAGATCGTCTAAAAGATAATGATATTTTTTTTGAAGAACCTACACTACGTTTTGATAATCATGAAAAAGAAAAAGTAATAAAATTATATGATCCTGATGGTCTCGAACTAGAATTGGTTGCCCATCCATCAGCAAAGGATAATGATGAAAGATTTTGGAAAGACGGTCCGATATCATATGAAAACGGTTTAAGAGGATTTTATTCTGTAAGTCTATCAGAAGAAGGATATGAGCGTACTTCGAAAATATTAAATGAACTTGGATACAAAATGATAAAAAGTGAAGGTAATCGTTTTCGATTTCAGCAAGAAAATTCGCTACCTAATAACGGAGCTAAAATACTTGATGTTCTTTGTTTACCAGATACTACTCATGGAAGGATTGGAATAGGAACAGTTCATCATATAGCCTTTCGAACTTCATCATATGAAAGTCAAAAATCAATAAGAGAAAATATTATAAAAACCGGACTAAATCCAACACCGCTACTAGATAGAACTTATTTTCATTCAGTATATTTTAGAGAACCTGGAGGAGTTTTATTTGAAATTGCTACAGATCCACCAGGATTTACAGTAGATCAGAAAATACAAGACCTAGGAAAAAGACTCATGTTACCTAAATGGCTTGAACCTGTAAGAGAAAGATTAGAAAAAGTATTGCCAAAGATAGAATTGCCTCAATATGATAATAGAGATAAATCAAAATAAAGGGAATAAACTATAGCACCAGCAAAATGATTAAATCGCACGATTTTGGATTTCATCATATTTTTGCTGATACTTCTTATTCTCCTACTAATAGTTCCAACAAAAATAAAAACGAATATGATGAAACAAATAAGAAAATAACATTTGTTTTACTACATGGTACAGGTGGAAATGAAGAAGATCTTATTTTCCTTGGAAAGGAAATTGACCCTAATGCATCAATATTAAGTCCTAGAGGTAAAGTATTGGAAAATGGTATGCCTCGCTTCTTTAGAAGATTGGCTGAAGGAGTCTTTGATGTTGAAGATCTTAAATTTAGAACTCTTGAGCTTGCTGAATTTATTCAAAAGTGTTCTTTGCATTATAAATTTGATTTAAACCAAACAATAGCGGTAGGATTTTCAAATGGAGCTAATATTGCCACCAGTTTACTACTTCTGCGTCCTGAGGTACTTCAAGGTGCAATTCTTTTCAGAGCAATGATACCCTTAGTTCCTAATCTTTTACCTAATCTTTCAAACAAAAAAATACTATTATCTGCAGGAGTAAACGATCCTATAGTTTCTAGAACTGAAACAGAAAATCTTTTTAGATTACTTCAAAAAACTAATGCAAATATCATGTTAAAATGGCAGAATTCAAGTCACAATTTAATTCAAGAAGATATACTTCTTGCAAGAAAATGGATATCAAATAATTTTTCAATATAAATTAGATTTTAAAGAAGTATTGGTCTAATTCCAAATAATTCTATTTCATAATATCTTTCCGGCATTTGTTCAAACATTGGTTTGACTCCCTACTAGATCAGATAAAATATTGTTATCTTTAGAATAGTAATTTTTCATATCTTCTCTAGTATCCGGAAAGGTTAGAACAATAGTTTCTCTACCATTTTCTATATTTTCCAAAATTGCATATCCTTTTAATCCTTTGACTGTTCGCTTTATGATTTTAAAAACTTCTGTGAAAATTTCTATAATCTTTGTTTGGGACCCTTCCTTGAGTCTAACTCTGCTTATGCTTTATGTATTCTAAAGAAGTATTCTTCAATAACTTTGTTAATATAATTAATTTTAATATAAGCTAATTTGATTACAGGATTTTTTAACTAGAAGTTAACCTCCTTGTTATAAGAGGATTCCTATCTGCTTGGTCCCATTATTTAAATGTGCTCGATAACTAAAACCAAAAGCTTGGATGGCTTCGAGTATGACATGTAATTGGGATCGGGCTTTTACAAATTTCAAATTTCTACTTAATCTCTAATACTGAAATTAAATGTGACTGTATAATAAAAAATAGTATAAATAAAGATGTTAAAGAGAAGGATCTAAAGTTCTATATGTTTTTGGGATATGTTCTTATCTAATTGCAAAATAAATTTACGAATTTAGTATGTTATTTGTATTGATTTCTAAGGTAACATTATGTAAAATGTCTAATGCAATATCTGCAATTTTTTCTTCATATGAAATACGATACAATCCAAAATTTAATTTTTCATTAGGATTTAGAATGTTGTTAATGAGAGTTTGTTTTTCTGGATCTTGTTTCATTATATTTAAAATTGTTATGATAGCTAATTTAAAAAATTCTTTTTTCTGATTTAGAAATTCATTGACTTGCTCTTCAATTTGATTTCTAAGAGTAACATATTCGTTACTATTCTCTCTAGTTTCTAATAGCTCTCTTTTTTTATTTAACTTATTTTCTGTTAATTCTAACATTTCATTTTGTGCTTCAATCTTTGATAATAATGAATTATATTCGTTATTTAGTTCACAATTTTTGCTGATCAATAATTCGTTGTCTGAAAGATAAAAGTCTCTTTCTTTTTGGAGATCTTTTAATTCATTAGAAATATTATGATATTCCTCTTTAATTTTTGTAAGCTCGTTGTTCATTTTAATTGCTTGAATTATTTCTTTTTTGTCTATTCCATTTTCTTTCAGGGTCTTCTTCTTTGGTTTTCATTTTGGTATTCAAGAATTCTAAAACTTGATTTCGTTCAGTAATAATCACAAAATGTAATATTCTCTTCCAAATGTCTAGCAAAATTAATTATACATTTTAAATTATTTATTTGGTGATTTTCTGAAGAAGAATTATTTCTCATGTATTCAAGGAATTCATGAATGGTCTTTCTGTTAGATTCGTTTCTAACTTCATCTATTTTTTTTCACAATTGTCGAGTATTGAAATGGCAATTCTATTTACGTTCCCCTTTTTAGTCATTATACCAACAACTTGTATATGAACCCTGATACAATAAGGGTATCAATCCCACTGGCCCCATTGAACTCTGGGTTCCAATCCTATTTTTAATAGAGGTCATGAAGTAATAATAATAAGAACTAGAAAATAACCTTACTTTTGTTATCGATTTTAATTTTTTATTATAAAATGATCTTTTAATCATGGATCCATTTGTTGAAAATATCTTATCTTTAACTATCAATACGTTATAGTCTATTTGTTTCATAAATAAATGAAACGCACTAAAACGGTTAGCTACAAGACGTATGGAATTAGGATCAAAAATCAAGATGATAGCAACACAAGCAGCGATACAGCGCTACCTCTAATATATAATATATTTTTTTTATTATTGATTCTTTTATATAGATAGAAAATAATTTTTCAAATATTAATATTATGATATACTATTTTATAACTAATACCGGACAATGTGCATATGTTACAACTCCACTGGCTACACTGCCAAGAAGCATTTTCTTGAATCCTGTTCTTCCTCTTGTTCCCACAACAATTAAGTTAACTCTATTTTTTTCAGAATAGTCTACCAATGATATTGATGGATTAGTTGTACGAGGAGTCATAATTGTATCTGCTTTAGAGTGTAGATTAAGGTTATCAGCTTTATCTTTTATTTTATTTAGAATATTTTGCATCTCTTGTTTTTCTTTTTTGTATACTTCTTCAAGTTCTTCAGGTTTTCCCCAACTATAAGGATATTCACCATGGTACCATGGTTCGATTGGAAGAATATTTACAATTAGTAACAATTCACTTTGGAATTTTTTAGCTAAATTTATTGCATAATCGGCAGCTTGAAATGACTTTTCAGATCCATCTACTCCCACTAGAATTTTTTTAAAATTGTTTCTTATTACTTTAGCATTATTATCAACAGTTGTATCTTTATTAATCAATTTAGATACAAAATGTAAATATTTTTTTAAATAAAAACTTATAAGGAAAATTTAGGATATTATCTCATAGCTAGAAAGGAACCTAAAATTTCAAAAATTTATGAAAAAGAACTTGATTTATTTAGCAAATATCTCTCATTATGGGTTGCTATTTGTATTGTATCTGGAACTTTATTAGGCTATATTTTTCCTTCACTATCTGCTTCCTTGGCAAAGATCGAGTTTGCAAATATCTCACTTCCTATAGCAGCAGTACTTTTGATGATGATGTATCCAATTATGCTGAAGGTAAAATATTCAGAGCTTTTTCAAATAAAGAAGAAGGTAAAGCCTATTACTTATACGGTAATCATAAATTGGGCAGTTAAACCATTCACTATGGCTATTATTGCTTGGTTTTTTATGACAATTGTTTTTTCATCAGTGATTCCTGAAAATTTACAAAAAGAATACATGATGGGTATGATAATTCTTGGACTTGCTCCTTGTACAGCGATGACGCTTGTATGGACATTCCTTGCTAGAGCTAACCTAAGTTGTGCACTAATTCAAGTATCAATAAATGATCTTATCATTCTTATTCTTTTTGCTCCTACTGGGATGTTTTTGCTTGGATTAGCAACTGGTTTTCCTGTTCCACTTGATACTCTTTTTATTTCAGTTTTACTTTATGTTGCAGTACCTCTAGGATTAGCAGCACTAACACGAGTAGTATCAAATAAGACAAAGGGAGAAGAATGGCTTGAAACTCATCTAATCAATAAAGTTGATAAGATTACTCCTATTGGTCTTTTGATAACTCTAGTTCTGATTTTTATATTTCAAGGTGAAAAAATAATTAATTTTCCTTATCATATCATATTAATTGCAATTCCTCTTATAATTCAGACATATCTAATCTTTGCAGCAGGATACATAGGATCAAAAAAGTTGAGGATACCTTATGCTGAAGCAGCACCCACATCTTTTATTGGAGCAAGTAACTTTTTTGAACTTGCAGTAGCAGTATCTATAATTTTATTTGGTGTCAATTCAGGAGTTACTTTAGCAGTTGTAGTTGGTGTTTTGGTTGAAGTTCCAGTAATGTTGTCACTTGTAGAAATCATGAAAAAGAACAAATCAAAATTCCAATTTAACATCTATGAATCTTCTAATAAATGAGGCTGGGTCATAATTATTCTTCCATTTTCATAACTCATAACAAATATGTTTAATTGATAAATAGCATTCTTTCAAAAAGAAACGACATGGAATCAAAAATTTATTTAACAATAGCGATTACGTCAATTCTTGTATTCGCTTTACTTGGAACAATACCAATAAGATCTGTAAGTGCAATAGCCCATGAAGAAAATATGGCAGAACATCAAGTCGAAAATATGACACACAGTCAAGACCAATCAGCAACAACAACATCAATGTTAGATAGAGGGAGTGTAGCAATGGGTTTTAATCAAAGCAAAATTTCCCATCATTTCAAGTCTACTTCTACAGGAGGTGAAATATTGGTAACTGCAATAAATAATAACGATATAGAAACAATAGAACAAATCAAAAATCATATTTGTATTATTCAAAAGGAATTCTCGGCAGGAAACTTTACAAAGCCTTTCTATATACATGCACAGGATGTCCCAGGTACTAAACTAATGAATGAAAAAAAAGACTTTATAGCATACAGTATAAATGAAATAGATAATGGTGCAACATTAATACTTGAAACTAAAGATAAAGAATTAGTTGATGCAATACATCAGTTTATGACATTTCAAGGTACTGAACATCCTGAGCATTAATTATCAACAAGTTAATATTCTTATCTAAATTTCTACTTTTTTACTATTCCTTTTTTATATCATATATACAATCTTCAGAGCCAATGAACCTTACAGAATATTCTGAATAATCAAGATAAGCGATAGTTTTATAAATTCTAAAAAAATGAGTTCTAATACATAATGGTTAATTATCTATTTTTCATTTAATATTTTGAGTCCATTTTTGGAATCAATATCACAACGGAAACCACTGCTTTTATAGGTTGAAAACTATTAGATATTGGTTAACAATATCCTCATAAATTATAACCTAGATAATAACAAGGATTATCTAATTATTTCCTTTTGATATCAAACTGGTAAGGTAATTAATTTTAAAATTTGTGTTCAGTGTCTTGCACTGAGGTCGATAAATTATTAATTTCCATTAATTTATTTATAATACATAGAAAATTATGTTTAAAGGATTTAATTTTACTGATGGTAAAATAATTGCATTTAGTATTATAGGAATGATATTTGTCTTAATAATCTCTATGATATTGATAGGACAAGGTACAGTTAGACACGTACCAATCACTTTTAAAGAGGAAATAAAGCAACAGTAGCGTTTAAAAAAATAGATGGAGATATAAAAGTTGTAGGACTCATTGGAAATACTGGTATAAATCCTACTTTAATATCAAGAATAGGAGAAGAAACTGAATATTCTCTTACAGTTATAAATGAGGACAATGATGCTCATGTGTTTTATATTGATGGCTTGAATGTTCATACAAAATTATTGCACTATGGAGAAAATGATACAATAACTACATAACCAGATAAAGAAGGAGTTTACAATTATTATGATAGATCTTTTGTTAAGAAAATCAATGGATCAATAATACCAATTGGTGAATTTAAAACATTAAAAGTAGCAGGAGATTAAGAGTATAAATTAGAAATTAAAAAGGAAATTTTTTAAATGACTTTTAACGGATATCCTTGTAGAATCATAATTTTCTGTTTTGATCATATAATGAAATCAAATTGGTATTAGAATCTTATATAAAATAGTCATTAATGAATAGGTTAGGAATATACTATATTAAAACCAATTATAGGAGGAATAAATATAACTGCTCCAACTATCGCTAAAACTATTCCTATTAGTTTTTTTAAAGTAAATGTAGCTCCAGTTCTAACAAAAACACCTGAAGATGTTCTAGGACAGGCCTTTGCATTCACTAATGGAATACAAGGTGATGGGCCATTTGGCTTTCAATCATCAGTTTTAAGTGCACAACCTGGCGATCAAGGATACACTCCTTTATATCAAGTAAATAACGTACAATGGGTAAATCAGGATAATGTCAAGGAATTAAAGTCTGTAGATGAAATTTTAACAGCTGAACAAAATGGAGAGTTAAAGATACAAAAAACTATTACTGTTGTTAATAAACCAGCAGTAAAATGGGATGGTGGAGAGTTGATGATCAAAGAAGGTGAAATTAATGATGAAACTCCCTATGGTGGTGGACAAGTAACAAATATAGATACAGAAAACATGGTTGTTACTTTTATTGCACATAGAGGATGGGATACTGATGGAAATACAATATACTATATTGTGACTGATGCAGTTCCTGAAATGCCTGCAAATATGATGGGAGTAGTTCATGCACCATCAGATGAAAAGCTTGCTGATACGCCTGTAGCTGTTGATCTGACACAATTTACAAATGGTATAAACGGCACTGGATCTATGGGATTTCAACCTGGTATAGGCCATGCTGGTCCTACCGATGAAAACTATAGCCCAATGTGGAGAATACATTTTGCAGAATGGAATAATCCTGCAGAAGCAAAATTACTAGAAACGGTACTTGATCTAAATAATGCAAAAGACAAGGGATTACTGACTATTTCACCAGCAATGGAAGGCAAACATGTTGTAAACTGTCCATTCTTTGATCAACAAACAGTATTTGAACATATGAGTAAATAATGCAAAAAACATGCAATAATAAACCATAGATTTTATTCCTCTTCATTTTTTTATTAAATTTTAAAATTAAACTGTTAAAGACATTTTTGAACTATTGGAATATCTTGTTAAATAATAGATCTTTGTTATTTTATTATGAGTTAGAAATCATGGTGTATAACAATAGTGTATATCAATTACAAAAATTAAGGACTCTGTTAAAAAACAATATAATAAAAAAATCAATTTTACGGGGAATTATTATTAGTTCAATAACTATTATTTCCTATTTATTAATAGTAGTTTTTACATCTCCTAATCTACCTGCATCAGCATCGATATCAGCTGCCTTTCAGGTAAATTTGCCTATTATTGTTGGACTTGCTATTGGAACTGGAATTCAGGGATTTGTAATATCATATAGAAAAAAAGCTAGCGATAATAGCTGTGACATTAAAACTAGAACGAAAAAAGGTTTTTTAGGTTTACCAAGTACGGGAAATGGTTTAGGAGCAGCAGTAAGTTCCTTTTTCTCATTTTTCTCATTGGTTCCATTAGGTTGCTGCGGTAGTTGGCTTTTCATACTCTCGTATTTACCAATGGCTTTTGGAAGTGGTGCATCAGTATTTATGATCAAGTATTCAAGTATTTTATCGTATGTTGGTTTAATACTCATATCTGTAATATCAATGATATCTATTGTAAAATTGAACAAAGACCTTAAAAATTTAAAAAAGAATAAGATTCTTTTTGAAAATTCAAAAAGACAAGTAAACTCTCTATAACTAAATGGATGTAGATGTGTATTATGAATAATGATAATAATAATCACAACAAGAAATTAAAATTAAACTTTATTGTGTTGATTTCATTAAGTATTTCTTTTCTTGTAATTATTCTTATTCTTCTTTCTGTAGCCCAAGAAAAAAGTATCTTTAAAATGACATTAGGTCAAGAAACAAAACATACAGTTCCATTAGATAAAATTGTCAGTGGAGGACCTCCTCAAGATGGAATACCATCAATTGACAATCCAAAATTTCAATCTGTTGACGAAGCTGATAAAATTTTAGAAGATTCAGAACTTGTAGTTGGTTTGGATATAAATGGAGATATTAGAGCATATCCATTACAGATCCTTGTATGGCATGAAATTGTAAATGATGTCGTAGGAGGTAAACCTGTAGCTGTTACATATTGTCCCTTGTGCTTTACAAATCAGGTATTCAATCGTACTTTAAGCGATGGCAGTACAGTAGAATTTGGAACATCTGGCAAGTTATATAATAGTAATTTAGTAATATATGATAGAAAGAGTAATTCATTGTGGAGTCAAGCATTGGCGGAAGGAATAGTTGGAGAGTATTCTGGTGTAGAATTAGAAAGAATTCCTTTTGATGTTGCATATTGGAAAGAATGGAAAAAGTTGTATCCTGAAAGCAAAGTTTTATCAAGAGATACTGGATCAGTTAGACCGTACGGAGCAGATCCATACGGAGATTATTATACTAATGATTTAATTTTGTTTCCTGTAGCTAATGATGATAAAAGATTAGGATTAAAAGAGATTATAATAGGATTAGAAAATGAGAACCAGTATAAAGCATATAGACTTCAAGATATAGAAGCGAAAAAAGCAATAAATGATGTTATAGGACAAAATACAAAGATTGCTTTAGTATCATTAGAACCATTTATGGTCAGAGTATTTGATCGTGTTATTGATGATGTTATTGGTGACAACGAAGAAGGTAAGAAAATGGTCGTAGATTTATTCTACAATACGTCAGATAATACTTTAATTGATAGAGAAACAGGCAGTGAACTCAACTTTGAGGGTAAATTTATCGATGGACCACTTGCAAATAAAGAGTTAAAGAGAATATACATGGACCAAGGTTTCTGGTTTGAGTGGGCAGCATTTCATCCAGAAACTGAAGTATATCAGTTGAAATAGATAGGTATTCTGCAAAAGTAATATTTCCTCTTCAAAAAAATTCTAAAAAATATTTTGAGGAATTTCTATCTATTAATATCATTTCATGTGGGTACATAATTATCCATATGATTTAAAGTTAATCCCAAAGTACATTAATATATATAATATTCATTATTTGTATATGATATCAGATCACAGATAACTAGAGACTAGTCTTGAAAAATTGGATAGGAATGAAGAGGTTAGGAATAAAGAACCAATTGACTGGTGTGAAAATTTATTAAAATCACGAAATGATCAAAGATCATGGGCAAATAAAGTAAATTCACTTTTAAATATTCGTATAGAAGAGAAGAAATCTTTTTTTCTTAATGAATAATCGGAAGATCCAATATTTCTTTAATAATCTCAATATGTTTATCAGGATTTTTATAAATCGAATTTAGTTTTTTATACAACATACTTGGATCAATTTTTATCCCACTCTTTCGTGATGCTCTTTTAAATGGCCGATCAGAAATAACAATCCAATCAATATGGGTGGGAAGACTTATTTTCGCAAAATTAGCGGATCTTATTAATTTTGGTTTTTCCATTAAATATTCCTGAATTTCAGCTTCCTTGACACCATAGTGAGAATAAAGTGATTCATTTATCTGAAAAATTTTCTTCTTATTTGCATCAAGTTCTTCCTTTGCATCTTTAATAAAAGTAGGGATATCTTCTATGTTCAACTGATATTTCTTTTCAAATTGTAATATATTATTAATTTTAGCAAGAAAGTTATCGTGATCTATTACTAATCTAAAACTTTCTTTATCGGTAGATTCTAGGAAATTCTCAAAGAATGGACAGGTTAAACCTAATTTATTTATTTTATTATATAATCGAACTCCAGAAATTACATCAGAAAATCCTAAATTGTTACTCTTAAATTTTTTTGCAATCTCTCGCATGTATGAAAAAAATTCATCATTTCTTGATTCCTCTGATGCAATTGTAGATATTGTTCCTATACTAACACCAAGCATCTTGTGAATGTCCGGGATTGAATCTCCTTCCAAATATTTTCTAATAATTTCAGATTTTATTGCACCAGGAATGGGGCGCATTTAAAAGAGCTTAAAAAATTGGCTTAAAAGGTTTGCTCTATTTAATTTAGTTAATTTTCTAAGAATATTAGAAACTTTCCTTTTAGAATGCGATATAGATCATTATCATTTTTACCGTTACAAAAAAAATGCCAAATACATGAAAAATCTATAATAATTTAACCTTATATTACTTTAAATTGATTTGTAAGATAGTGTTCTAAGTTAGATAATTCATTATAGTTAATTGTGAAGTTTCAATTATATTCATTGAATAAAGTAATATTCAATTACTCCATTATCACTCTCGCATATGAGCACAAAACGGGCCTTTTGAAAGGTATTTGAAAGGTATTTGAAAACAATAACAAACCAATTTGAAAACAATCTGAATATCATTAAATAATGATTTGAAAGGTATTTGAAAGAATTTAACCAGTTTAAAATTGAGTAGATGAGTTCCCAGTCTTATAAATAATGATATAAATTTTATCAGTCTTAAATCAAATCAGAATAATAGCTATATGATATTTATAAAACAAGTTATTTAATAAAATTTTATTGTGGGTTTAAAATTTATTTCAAATTTATTTCACAAACCACTGGCCCCATTATGATAATAGTCCTAAAAAAGGATTCACTCAAAAATAGGAAAAAGAGAGGAATCAAAAAATAAATGAAGGTAATAAATACACACAGTCGTCAAGAATCTAATGCATATTCCCTATTTGTATTTGCTATCAGATCACAAGTAACAAGGGATTAATATTTAAGAAGGTTAAGAATTTTTTTTAATTTTTTAGATCTTAAGTCTAATAAATCCATAGAAGAGAAATGTAATTACTTTGCAATCAATGGAACAATTGACCCTAACTAGGCATTTAATTGCATAGTTAGATTTGTGCAATTTCAAAAAGAGAGAGTATAAAAGGAGTGGATAACGGGAGAGACATTACGAAATTACATAAAAGTAATAAAATTATTTTGCGAAATGTCTGATATTTCTATGCCTTGGAAGAAAATTAAATTGAAACATCAAAAGTTAGGGATATTATATATAGTAAATTAGAAGAATCATAAATGAAATATAACTAGTGACTGATACATATAGTAATAGGATAATAATTGAAATATACTATATTTTGTATTTTATCCATAGTGAATAAAAATAGTAATGAAAATTATTTGAATATATTTGTAAATAGATCGTCAGTACCATATAACGTAGAGACTGTTTTTGATTATCATACACGAAAGGGTGCTTTGGAAAGACTCATTCCACCTTGGAGTGGTTTGCATGTAGTAAGCCAAAAAGGAGGAATTATTGATGATGGTATTTCAGTTTTTAGAATTAATTTAGGTCCAATAAATTTCAAATGGATTTCTAAACATTTTGGATATGTTCACAACAGACAATTTAGAGATAAAATGATAAAAGGTCCATTTAAAAAGTGGATTCATACTCATTCTTTTATATCTCAGGATACAAATAAAAGTGTCATAGAAGATAAAATACAATACACTCCGAAATTTGGTAAAATAGGTTCTAGTATTATACAAAAGAGAATTCAAAATTACTTGGAGCAAGTGTTTCTTTATCGTTCTCGTATTTTAGCTAATGATATATACTTTGAAAAACTGGCATTAGAAAAGCAAAAAAAAATTCTTATTTCAGGTTCTCATGGGTTGATAGGATCTGCACTAATCCCATTATTAACCAATTTAGGAGAACATAAGATTACTCGTCTTGTACGAAGTAATAAAAAAAGTAAGCATTCTAGCCCGAATCTACATAACGAAAAAACCATCTATTGGGATCCAAAACATAAAAAACTAAATCATCAAGAACTTGAAGACTTTGATATAGTCATCCATCTTGCAGGAGAAAATATATTTGGAAGATGGACAGATCTAAAAAAACAAAAAATATTTGATAGCCGTGTTAAAACTACCGAGCTTTTATCTGAATCTTTAACAAAATTATCTAATCCTCCATCATTATTAATATGTGCTTCCGCAATTGGATATTATGGAGATACTCCTAATGAATATCTAACAGAGGATAATAACCCTGGAAAAGGATTTCTCTCTGAGGTATGTCAAAAATGGGAAAATGCAACACTAGCTGCATCCAATATAGGAATAAGAGTAGTTAACACACGTTTTGGTATGGTATTAAGTCCAAAAGGAGGTATTTTACAAAAATTAATTGAACCTTATAAATTGGGTTTAGGAGTAACAATTGGTGGGAATAAAAATAATTATATCAGCTGGGTCTCAATAGAAGATGTTATAAAAACTATTTTTTATTCGATAATAAATACTTCCGTTCAAGGTCCTGTTAACATTGTAGCACCAAATCCGGTAACAAATCTAGAGTTTTATAATATACTCAAAAAATTATTTGGTACAAAGTTTTCAATATCAATAAATCAAAACATAACCAAACTGATTTTTGGACAAATGTCTGATGAATTACTATCTACAGATATGCATGTCATTCCTAAAAAGTTAATAGAATCAGGATACCAGTTTTTTAATCCTGATTTTGAGGATACACTTAGATTTCTTCTTGGAAAAATAGAAATACAGTAATCCTCCAATAAACAATCTTTGTTATGTAACTATACTAATTAAATTTAATATTTTAAAAATCCTCAAATGAAGTTTAGATTCCAAGGATCTTTGATATTGTTTTCTTTAACTCCTTCAAAATTCATTTATTATATTGACTTAAAATATCACATATTATTTATTTAATACAAAGCAAATATAATACTCCATATTTTTTTAATATATAATATTTTATATAATTTAAAAAATTTCTATTAAATAAATTAAATAGATAAAATCCAAAAACATGCACATAATTTAAATAATATGAGTCAAAATACAAGAAAGTTAATATTATAACAAGATCAAGATTTAAAAATGATCAGTCAATTCTTTAAATTAAGTGTTATTACATTTTTTGTACTCTTCTTTAGTTTATCGTTTCTAACTCAATCTTCATTCAGCAAAAGTGTTGATTCTCAAAATTTTCTTAGTAATAGTAGTACCAATGAGAATAATCTTAACATTTATCTCATTTCTAAAGTCCTTGAAAGAGAAATCGAAAAAGTTTCTGCTATAATAGACATTGCTAGTAAAATACCTGATGTTAGAAATACACCATATGCAAATTTGTTAAATGAATCTACCGAAATCTATAATGGAATTCCTGAAGGTAAAGATATAAAAAAACGAGAAATTTTTAAAGATATTCTATCAAAGTACCCTGATATTTCTGCAATGACATTACTAATGCCTAATGGTGATGTATATGCAGAGGAACCTTTTTCTCTTCAAGAGAATCTAACCGATACAAACTTTGCATTTAGAGATTACTTCAAAGGTGCAATAGATTCAAAAAATATGTTTATGGGAGATTTAATAATAAGTGCAGCTACCGGTCTGCCTATAACGGTAATAGCAGTTCCTATTTATTCAGATAATAAAAACGAAAATAACTTGACTGGAATACTGTTGGGAATACTTGATTTTGTTTATATGAACAAATTTTTACAATCCATAAATTTTTCTAATTCTGAAAGAATGATGTTCTTGGATCATTTTGGAAATACAATATATGATTCATATGATATAGATAAAATGAATCAATCTTTAGTATTTTCTAATCTTCAAAGTTTCCAAAATGCAATCTCAGGTATTTCTGGAAGTATCATAGAACCTGTAAATAATACAAAGATGATCATATCATACTATCCTGTAAAAGCTGTACAAAATTCATGGGTTATACTATCGATGAAACCATATTATAATAACTGAATACTTTATTGTTAATAGCCTAGAAATCTTAATCTCAATAAAACTTGTATATTCTCTTGTTGATGTTCTTATAATTAAGAAGTAGCATTAATAATATGTTTAAAGTATTTATCAAATTAATATAAGTAAACATATTTCGCGATAACTGGTCTATTTCTAATACTTTATAATCAACTTTAAAAATTCTGTGAGCCTAGTATTAAGTCACATTCGTTCAACAAACTATTTGATTCAATGTAATAGCAGTTGTCTACTATTATTGAATGTCTAAATTGTTATAATTCTATTTAAATAATTTAAGATAAAATATTAAATAATTTGTGATCAAATCAAAAATCAGTTTAACTAAGGAGAATAAAATTTCAATCGATAGGATTATTATTAGTCAGATAATAATATTACAATTGTTTGTTATATTCTTCATGTTTCAAATTTATTGCAATTATTATTTCTAGTTCTTACATAAGGATACGTATGTTTATTTTTGGTATTGAAAACACAATGAAAACTACTTACCTATTGAATTGTGTATTTCAATCCTATCTTTTGTGTAATTCATAAAGAACTAATGTCATAAATTACTAATTTAACTATTATTTTTTGA
The DNA here is from genome assembly GCA_042138015.1 of Nitrososphaeraceae archaeon. Taxonomy (GTDB): domain Archaea; phylum Thermoproteota; class Nitrososphaeria; order Nitrososphaerales; family Nitrososphaeraceae; genus TH1177. Next base: position 25,861 of record JBHIVA010000028.1, read on the forward strand.
TTATTTCATTTGAAAATCTCTAAAAAAAGTATGGATTGTAAAATCTAAGAACTATTAAAGATAATCTTGTAAAGGGATATCGATTCTGTGGTATTTTAAACCTATGATAAAGTGAGTCTAATTTGTTGAATAAGCGATTGGTTTCATCTAATTCGGGGTTCCAAATCTCTCCAAGTCTCTAAATTTATTTTGAAATAGGAGAATAGTGTAATAATCTGTAATTTTCTTGATTTTGATATGATTATTTGTTATTCAGTAAAGTATAAACTGGACAATTAAACTAATAAAGAAATGAGATCTAATTATTACGAAATTATAGCATCACACGAAAGAGAAACCATATGGAGAGCAAAGACATGCTCTAATAATCATCTATATTCATCTCCGCAATCTCCAATCCTCTCAAACAAGTCATTTGACTTTTTACATACAGTATCTATATCATCATAATCTTCCTTATCCAAACTAAAGGTGAAAACCTGTGCATTATTGTTTCTATGATCAGATATTCCAAGTCTAACACCTATGATCACACTTGTTACTGCTTTTTTGTCAAGAATATACCTCGTTGCTACATTTGCAATACTTACATTGTACTTTTGAGCAATTCTTTTTAGAGTTGATAAAAGCTCTTGGAACAAATTCCATCCTCCCCAAGCCTCTATCATTTTGATGTACTTTCGTAAACTTAATGTATCTAACTCGGCAGCAGAAGGTGGATTTGTTCTTCCTAGATAACGCTCTGACAAGAGTCCTCCACAAATGCTTCCGTATGCAAGAAGACTGATATTATTTTCCAAGCAAAAAGGTATCATCTTTACTTCTGGCCTACGGTCTATAATTGAAAATTGGACTTGATTAGATACAACTTGTACATCAGAATCTTTCATGATCTGTAAACGTTCAGTATCAAAATTTGTAAGTCCTATATTGTTTATTTTTCCTTCATCGCGTAGCTCTGAGAGGTATTTGAGAGCATCCATGTAATATGGATTGTTATAATCCCACCAATGGAATTGAAGTAAATCCATAGAGTTAACATTCATTCTGCGAAGTGATCTTTCTATATTTTCCTTAACTACAGAACGTGTAATTTTTCCTGGCTGAGGTACCCATTTTGTTAATGCTTGAACTCTCTCGACTTGTTCTTTTCCTTTTAGTATAGATAACCTACGCCTAAACTCCCCAATCAAATCTTCTGCTGGACCATAAATATCTGCTAGGTCCCAACTCGTAAAACCAGCATCATGATATTTTAACATCTCTGCGATTGCCAATTCATGGTCGATATATCCATGTCCACCTGCAACCTGCCACATTCCATTGACTATTCTGCACAGTCTCAAATTAGGAGTCAGATGTGAACATTTCTTAATCATGTCATTCATTCTATCTTTCTCTGTATTTTCATGTCACAAATATCTAACATAAAAATTTGACGTATAGTTGTCCAATTATCCCATAAGACATAATGGGACTTCAGTAATCTCCTAGCTCCTTTATTCCAAAATCCTAGTTATTAGGATATTGTATAATTAATAGCAGTTTTATTTATAATGAGATAAATAAATAAATACATATATTCTGTTACTAAATAAATCTTCATTATGATACAAAGAAAGTCAAATTGTTTTATATTATTCGGATCCATTTTATTAGTTATATTAATAGGAAGCACAACATTTGTAGATTCTTTCGGAATTACAGATTCGAATTTAGTCAAGTCTACTAATGGTGAATCGTTAGATGTACGTGTTTCTCCTTCTCCCGAAGTTATTAACACAAATGATCAAGTTAAATTCGGAATTGATTTTCTTCAACCTGGTACAGAAAATATTCAAGTCCATGTAGACTATGATTTTCAAATATCAAGTAATGGAGAAGAAATATTTTCTGCAGCAAAGCTAACAGGTCAACCTCTTCTTCATACTGCTGAAGGCTCTGTTTCTATTCCATTTACATTTTCTTCTCCAGGAGTTTATTCGATCAACATACCTGTCATGGGAATCAACTTTATACCTATAAATCCAGAAAATGCTAAATTTGAATTTACGGTAAAATAATTGGAGAATAATTTGTTATCGATACGATAATAAGAAAAATATATCTATATTTGCAAATTACTAATCCATTTGCGTAAACATAATTATAATGATAAGACAACTTTTCTAACTCTTATTGTTGTTTTGTTTATTTATTAGCTTATCAAATAATGAAATAATTGTTTTAAAATCATTTTCGGTAGCATTAGATTTAGCAAATTCTACTAGATCAGTTATTTTCAAACATTCTTTAATAATATTAATAGGATAATTATTATGTTGTTTTTGTATTAAACTTCTGGATTCAATATATAAGTCATAATACTTAAAACTAGTAATTTCAATTTCTATATAAATATTGTTTAACAACGTTCTCTATCGAATTTGATCATATAAAAATCGAAGTTTTAGTAATTCAGAAATGAAAATAATTAACTGTTGGCGGTTATCCCCTTTAATAATTTATTTACAAAACAATTTATCATAGATATCAAGTATTAATTATTTACCAAAAAAATGATAAAATAATAGTTCATTTCAATGTTCTGAAGAAATTCAATATGTCAAATATTTTTTTAAAAGTTTTATATATTCGTGCAAACATTGGAGAACAGTAGACTATTAAAAAATATAATGTCTATTTAGGTTACAATAATAACTTTTGTTGGTACAATTTCAACAATATCTATTATTACTATAATACCAACACAACCCTATGCTGAATCAAAAGATGTTAATAGCAACGTCAAAATCAACGGTATGGATATTACTAATAATCTATTCAACCAACAAAATGATAATATAGACAATTTGTAGATTAAAGCAAATGAAAATGATAATGGATGATAGAATTGTAATAAAATGCAAATCAACAAAATAATAATAATAATGAATATTTAGATACTTCCATCAGGGATAAGAACCTGATAGATGTATTAATATCAATTTTAACAACAAAGATAGTTAAAGTATCAGACTAGAAACTTCGACTTGTAGGTAGCTAATACAAATAGTAAAAATGTTTCAATATTGCTTGGTAATAATGTGTAATATTTGTTACTCATAATAATACATTTAACATAGGAACTGGACCAATCTCTGTTACAGTAGGTCTCTTTGATGACGATAAAGTATTATGAAAGAAGATTAAAAAATCGGCTCTGTTCAGATAAGCAGTAAGAGCTATAGCTAAGAATGTTCCAAATACTAGTAGTATGAACAAAA
>JBHIVA010000029.1:0-26648 GCA_042138015.1 Nitrososphaeraceae archaeon
ATTGCAACGACATCTAATGAAAGTAGCTGGAATTCAAGAAGATGAACTTTAAGCACTTCATGTTTGCTCAAAAGAATATTTTGACAGTGTATCTTCACTGTTTATCTATAATTCAAAAGTTAGAAATATCATTGTATTCAAAATTGGAGGTGAAATACTCTTAAGTTAACAGCATCAATAACATGTAGAAAGAGATTAGTAGAAAAAAGTCATATTGAAAATCAAAAGCATTCATTTCCTATGTTATAAATAAATTTTAATTCTAAACAATATGCAAACTAATAAGTACTTCTTATTGTTTTGAATACTAAAATGAAATATCCTATTGTATTTAAATCAATAAAGATAAGTGATCAAACTCATAAAAAATTACAATCTATAGAAAAAGTAAAAGATACATTTGAAGATGTAATACGACGACTATTAGATAATTATACAAAAGAAAAAAATTCTTTGCTGAAAGTCTTTAAAAAACCTGGAAATCGTAATATAGAAATTAACTTTGTAAAAGAAGTAGATGATTGGACTGATAAAGATTATGATTTATTTGTCAGAAAGATATTTAATATGGATGAAACAAAATGGCGAGAAAATGTACTTAAACGAATTGCGGAGAATGAGAAATGGTTTGAAGAAATACTTAGATATAGAAATGAATAACACCTATTTGGATATGATTATACTTTATAGAATAGGTTGCGAATATGATGTGTAGAATAACAAAATTCTCACATATCTAGGTCACTAATAAATTGTTGAGAATTTTTCAATTATGTAATATTCTATTGAAGATCGTTAAAGTCGATAGATGATAAAATTTTGTATTAATGAGTAGAACAATAACCAAAAACTATACTGAACTTTTTAATTATATCTTACGAAATAATTAAATTACTTTTAAGTAAAAAAAAGAATATAGCTAAATATCTCGATCAGATTAATATCTTGCTTATTTTTTTATATTAACATTGAGAGTAGCTGGTATTATTGAAACAAATACAATAACAGCTGATACAAAAAAAATTATATGAATTGCATCCAAAAACTTTTCCTCTGTAAAACCTATATCCTCAGTAGAAAGGGCTCTCTCTTTACTGTCAATATGAGAATATGGAGAGTCATTCGTTTTGAAATCATAAATTATTTCCTTAACTTCCTCTGAGGGTAAAAACCCTACTAAAATCAAAAAAGATAAGCCGATACTTAATGACCTACCAATATAAAATAATGTAGTACCGGTGCTAGCTGAAACTCCTCTTCTGTTAGAAGGAACGCTATTCATGATTGATGATCTATTGGGAGACGCAAAAATACCCATTCCTGCTCCTAGTAAAACAAAAGGTAATAACAAATCAATAAAGGAACTCCTAACCTCTAATTGAGTAAGTAGGAGAAATCCTATACCTGAAATAAATAATCCTAGTCCTGAAAAAAATCTATGTCCGTATTTATCAGATAACCATCCACTTAAGGGTCCAAAGATTGCTATAGTCACAGAAACTGGAATAAAATAAATTCCTACCTCAAAAGGACTTAAATTCATAAAGGTACTTTGCAGATAAAATGAGATAAGTAGTATGAAACCTCCTCTAGCGATTGAATTTAAAAGGATTGCCATATTTCCCCCCAGAAATGTTTTTATCTTAAATAGCGATAGATCAAATAATTGGTAATTTTTAGAAACATATTTTTCTATCAAAGGAAAAATAATCAGGAGAGAAAAACTTCCGATGCATAAAAGAAATAAAGAACTCAAATTTGATAGAATTCCGAACGAACCAAATGTAATTGCTATCAAAATAAGAAATAGCCCTGATGCAAATGAGATGTTTCCTAACCAGTCTATTTTCTCACGTTTAAATGAGCCAATTTCTTTTAAATTTGTATACGATAGAAAAATTCCGATCATACCTATAGGAATATTTATCCAAAAAATTGACCTCCAGCCTAAAAAAGAAGTTAAAAACCCACCTAAAACAAGACCAAGAACAGACCCAAACATAATCGCTACTTGATTAATGCCTAATGCTTTACCTCTTTCATTTACTGGAAAAGCGTCTGTAAGAATTGCTACACTATTTGAGAAAATAAATGCGGCTCCTATCGCTTGAATAAATCTAAATAGCACCAACTGTTCTCCAGTTTGTGATAAACTGCACAATGCAGACGCTAAAGTAAATATAGTAAATCCCAATCTATACAATTTCACTCTACCAAAAATATCAGAAAGGCGGCCAAAATTCAAAAGAATTGAAGCAGTAACAAGAGAATATCCGATCACTATCCAAACCATAGTATTAAGAGAAGCATTGAGTTCTGAAGAAATAACGGGCAAGGCAATAAAAATTATATTAGTATCAAGTGATGCCAGAATAGTACCTAGAGTCGTGTTACTTAATGCAATCCATTTGTATGCTATTCTACCATTAGTTTTGCTACTAAAAAAATCTGAGTTATTCAATCACATTAGTATATTTAAAATGACTTGTATATGTATCTAGTAACCTAAAATCCTTATAATTAATCAATAGAAGCTATAACTTAAGGAATGACATTTTTTTATCAATAAAAAAAGAGAAATAATATATTAATTGCCAAAATTTTCTAATTTACTTTTTAATAGTATAATGATATATGTTATCTTTTATGATTAATCAATCAATCATTAAGAATACCCATTTTTTTGTCTAGATGGATATCCATCACTTAAAATTTAATAATTTAAAAATTTTCTTAAACAAATAAGACACCTATTCTAGATCTTTATGATTTTGATATTTAAATTTTTTTCTAATAAAAATTGAAATATCAACAACTTAACCTGAAGGTTTTATATTTGCTAATTATCAATCACATCAAAAATTAAATTAAATCTATAAAAAAATTTATTATTTTATTTCACTATCTGCAATGTAATATATTTTCTCTTCATCACAATCCATGACAAAAACAACTTTATTGTTATTTTCTGTATCGCTATTCTGAAGTGAAGAAATTTCTACGTCTGTAGGCAAACTAGCAATTTCTACACCTTCTTTTTCAGGATTGTTATTATTATAAAATTCAATCTGTTCACCACTAATCTGCATTGTTTGAATAGGTCCAGTAGATGAAAGACTTTGAATAGCTATATCAGCTGTCCCTTTCAGGAAAAAACCTTCAATGCTATTCGCATATCCACATGGAGAAATATAAGAAATTTTAATTGAATCTCCTGGAGATAACATAACTTTATCTTCTTGAATTGCATCATTACTCATAGATTTATATCCCTCCTCTATAATGAAGTCAGGCTTTATGACAAATGTAGTATCGTCTTGTTTTGTAATATTAATTGGGGATATATCATCAAACTCTTGACTATAAGAATTTACAAAAGATAAACCAAGAAGACCAATAATAGAGGACAGGGTTAACAGAATGAACATGTGATAAATTTTGTTGCTCATCACAATAATTTAATCAGATATGGATAGATAAGTGTTTCCAACAATTTTTCAAAACATTTAACGTGAAATTTCTGTTCAAAACAATTCCACATTTTCAATTTATCTCTTCTTCATCAGACTCTTCCTTTAGATCTTCCGAATCATCTTGTTCAACATCCTCAACTTGGTGTATTTTATCTTTAAGTTCTCTAGTTTTCTCGTTCATGCATAAATATCCTGTTTATTGTTTAAGAACCTTACCCAGATACAAAAAAAATTTTAAAATAAATCTATTGGTTAAACATAACATGAAATTTATTATAAGATAATTTCTTTTTTACTTGTTTATTTAATTGACAACGAAATATTTTTTCTATAATAAAAAGGGAAAATGGGTAATTTACTTCAACGATATACTCGTAAAAGCAAATTACTTTGAAATTCAACATAGAGATAACTTTTTTACTTTTAGAAATTGGAAATTAAGGATTTTATCAAATTTGTTTATAATGCATAAGGAAAGATATTTTCATATACTAATTTGCTTGATATAGATTATACTTATGAGTATCACAGATATGAATGATAGTGTCGAAACTACTCCAGAACTAGTTAAAAGTATTTATGAAAAATCAAGACTAAATATTGCTAGATATAAACAAATTTTTAAAAAAGATGGACCTATGTCACTAGGGGAAAAAATACTTATTGGTCATCTTAGTAATATAGAAGAAGATAGTCAAAATCAAAAACTTGAGTGCGGTAAAAGTTACGTATTTCTGCGTCCTGATAGAGTAGCCCTACAAGATGTAACTGGTCAAATGACTCTTTTACAATTCATGCAATCTGGTTTAGAGAAAACTATTGTTCCTACAACGGTTCACTGTGATCATTTAATTCAGGCACGTATAGAAGGTAAAATTGATACCAAGTTAGCATTATACGAAAATAACGAAGTTTACAAATTTTTAGAATCTGCATCACGAAAATGTGGTGTTGGGTTTTGGAAGCCTGGTGCTGGAATAATTCATCAAGTGGTATTAGAAAACTATGCTTTTCCTGGAGGATTAATGATTGGTACCGACTCCCATACACCAAATGCAGGAGGGTTAGGAATGCTTGCTGTAGGAGTAGGAGGTTTAGATGCTGCTGAAACTATGGCTGGAATGCCTTGGGAAATTCTTTATCCAAAGAGAATTGGAGTTTATCTTACTGGTGAACTGGTAGGATGGGCAGCTCCTAAAGATGTGATATTATATGTTGCATCACAGTTAACAGTCTCCGGTGGCACAAATGCCATTATTGAATATTTTGGACCTGGTGCAAATTCAATCAGCTGTACCGGTAAAGCAACTATTACTAATATGGGTGCTGAAATAGGAGCTACGAGTTCAATTTTTGAATATGATTCTAGAATGGAGACATATTTAAGATTTACAGGCAGAAGTGAGATAGCAGATTTAGCTAACGAAAATAAAGAGATTTTAACACAAGATCGGGAAATTTATCAAGATCCGGAAAAATATTTTGACCGTGTAATAAGCATTAATTTATCAACATTAGAACCATATATTGTTGGACCCCATACACCAGATCTTGCTAGACCAATATCAAAAATGAAACAAGATATTTTGAATAACAACTATGTTAATAAAATATCTGTATCGCTTGTAGGATCGTGTACTAACTCGTCATATGAAGATATGTCAAGGGCTTCTGATGTTGCAAACCAGGCAAGTAATAAGGGACTGAAGATAAAATCTTCGTTGTTGGTTACACCTGGATCTGAAATGATCCGTGCAACTATTGAAAGGGATGGACAAATAAAATCGCTTGAGAAAATAGGAGCAACAGTTTTAGCGAATGCATGTGGTCCGTGCATAGGTCAGTGGAGTAGACCTGAATTAAAGAAGGGAGAAGTTAACACCATAGTAACATCTTATAACAGAAACTTTCCAGGAAGAAATGATGGTAAAAGGGAAACTATGAATTTTATAGCTAGTCCTGAAATTGTAATAGCCCTCTCTTTAGGGGGATCTCTTTCTTTTAATCCGTTAACAGATTATTTGAATAGTGCTGGTGATACAAAATTTAAATTACAACCTCCAAAAATTGCACCAGAAGTACCTTCACTTGGTTTTGTTAATGTAAAAAATGTATATTTACCTCCTTCTTCTGATCCCACGAGTGAAAAGGTAATAATAGACGAGAAAAGTGAAAGGCTTCAAAAATTAGAACCTTTTTTAGGATGGGATGGAAAAGATTTTGTTGACCTTCCTGTACTAGCAAAGGTAAAAGGAAAATGTACTACAGATCATATTTCACCTGCTGGTGCCTGGTTGATGTATAGAGGTCATCTTGATCGTATTAGTGATAATTTGTTACTTGGTGCAGTTAACTTTTATCATGATGATCAGATTGGAATAGGAAAGAATATTTTAAATGATAAAATGGAATCGTATCCTCATATTGCTCGTGAATACAAGTCCATAGGTAAAAAATGGGTTATAATTGGTGATAACAATTATGGGGAAGGAAGTAGTCGAGAGCATGCGGCCATGACACCGCGTTATCTTGGATGCGCTGCAGTCATCTCAAAAAGTTTTGCAAGGATACATGAAACCAATCTAAAGAAGCAAGGAATATTAGCATTGACATTTGAAAATAGTTCTGATTATAATAAGATAAATGAAGATGATCAAATTAGTTTATTAGAATTGAACAAATTAGAACCAAACAAATTAGTCAAGTGTAAAATAACACACAAAAAAGGACATATAAATGACGAGGAAATTATAAATTTAAAACATTCTTATAATAAATATCAGTTAGAATGGTTTTATGCTGGATCTGCTTTAAATGTTTTAAAATCTAAAAAAATAAAATGAATATTTTTAAATCGAATACTTATTCAAGCATTAAATTTTTATAAATATAAGACTGCAGAAATAAAAGCTTAATACACTATATTATATCTATAGAGTTGTAATAATATAGTTATAATAATATTGATATCACTACTGGTTTTGTGCTTATATAAATAAATAATTATAGATAGATAAAATTGTATATTCGTTAATTTGAATAATAAATCGTTGTGATATTCCAAAGATTTTCTAAATTAGTTATTCGCTTGAAGTACTTTACTTTTGTAACGATATTCCGAAAATAATCTCTGTTAATAAAGGAGTATTAATAATAATTTAAAATAATCTTTTAGTTTAATAAAATGGGTGTGAAAATATATTTTGGACCTATATAATTAAATAAAAAATCTATTTCCCTCAAAAAATAAATTTGTCTTTAACAATAAAATCCATTTTTAAGTTTTTTTCTAAAAAGTTTGATATCTCTAATGGGGATACTTTATTCAAAAAAGGAATGACTGATAATATCTCATGTCCTGTTAGTTCTTTTACCACTTCAGGTAAAAATTCATTCACTTGTTTTAATTTTTTATCAACAAACTTGACAGTATGATTTATTATTATACCAAGTATTTTTAATTTATATTTATTGCACACTATTGAAGTCAAAATAACATGATTTAAAGTTCCCACCCTGTTTGACATCACGATAATAACAGGAAGATTTAACATCTTAACCATGTCTGCAACATATAAATCTCTAGTCAATGGAACCATCAATCCTCCTATCCCTTCAACGATCATAAAGTCATATCTTTGTTTTAATTCTATGTATTTTTTTTTTATCGTATTTAAATCAATTTCGTTACTCTTTGGAAGTATTTTAGTTGCAAGATAAGGTGCTGAAGGTATTTCATGAAAAAATGGATTTATCAAATCATCGTCTTCTTGATTTCCCGTCGCTATAGTCAATATTTTAGTATCTATGGATTTAAATCTTTTCGAATATTTTTTTAATCCTGTAGCAAATGGTTTCATTACCCCTACGTTATATCCTTTTTGTGTCAATAAATGACCCAATCCTGCTGCAATCGTAGTCTTACCTATGTCAGTATCAGTACCAATTATAAAAGTACCTTGGGACTCCATATATTTCAGAAGATGATTATATAATTATATTTTTATGTATTATGATATTTATAATTTTGAAATGGATCTGAAATTTTCAGAATTATTATAATTTCAATAATATAAATCTATAAAAGATAAGAAAGTTTCATTCCAATGATCATTAGAAACGCGTATAATATTGTTCTAAAATACTCTTTTAACCTTAAACATTACCTTATATGATAAGAAAAAAAGAACTATATTCCTATCTATTTTTGGTATATTCTTCAACTAGAACCATTCCTATGAGATGAAAATATCTTTGAGGCAGCATTCAACATAAAATTTAATGATGCAGAAATCTGCCCAATTGTGTCTTGATCATATACAAGACCAGACAAACCTCTTCCTCTTTTTTTAAGTGTTGTGATGTAATTATCAATTAGAAAATCCTCTACGTATTCGCATAATGTTCCTTTTATTAGAACCCTGTTTATTAGTCCCATACATGTTTTACCCAATGAGAGTATACTTCCAGATTGACGATAATTGAATTCAACTATTGGGTCTTTTCCTCCTTCTATTCTTAATATATTTTTTGCAACATTTCTAGCTTGTCTTACTGCAAATTGAGCTAATTGTGGAGATAACTGATCATTTTCTATCGGAAAGGCAGAGATATCACCAACTACAAATGAATTATCAAATCCTTCAATCTGAGAATATTTGTTCACTATTATTCGATCAGACTTTGTCATTTTTATATCTGGTTTTATATTTAAATTCCCCCCTTTTATTCCTGCAGTCCAAATTGAGAGTGAAGTATTAATTTTTGTGTCGTCTTTTAGTATAATAAAAGATGAAGAGACTTGTTTAATTGGATTATTGGTTACAATCCTTACTTCTCTATCTTTCAAAAATTGAACTATTTCAGAAACAAGTTTCGGGTCCCAACCTGGAAGTATAGTATGTTGTGCCTCTAGGATAGTAATATTAAAATAAGATTTGTACTTATCTGTGATTGCTCCTGCCAAACTAATTCCAGTTGCACCTCCACCACAAATGATAACATTAGAATCTTTATCTAATTTTTCTAATCGCTCTTTAACAATTAACGCATCTTTGATAGATCTAAATGAATATGCGTAACGTTCAGCACCTTCAATATTAAAAAAGGAATTAGATGATCCAATTGCTATTACGACATAATCAAACCTGTATTCAAAAGTATTAATAGCATTTCTTTTGTCTTTTTCTACAGTAGTTACAGTTTTTTTCTCAAGATCAATGCTGTTTATCTTTTTATTAACAAATTTAACTTCATTTTTCATTAGATCTTTAATTGAAATAGCAATATCATCATATTGCTTGATATCAGCAGCAACTAAATGTATCTGTTGTAAAAGCTGATGATAAGGATTCTTATCAATAATTGTAATGTTTAACTTATTTTGTAGTTTGTCATTGGTCAAGAGATTGGCTGCAGTAAATAATCCACCGTAACCCGCCCCCAAAATCAAAATTTCTTTCATTACCATATTTGAAAGTTTAGAATTATTAATCATTATCGGTTTCTACTAATAAACATGTTTTTCGTTAATAGAAACTGAGAAATGTGATGAAATTTATTTTAGAAATGAAAAACTTTTTATAAAAAACCATTCTATTTCAAATTTATCAAATTGAAGTTAACAAGAAAATAATGACTCAATGATAATAAACAATCTTACTATTGTCTATTTTTATATTAATCAACAATTATTTTATCAAAAATAAATTATTGCCATTTACTATTTCATGATGTTGAAATCAAGTTTCATATAATTATATATTTATAATACTAACCATATAATATTATATTAATTGTTTTAAAATACTAAGCTAAATCCTTTTGATCAGATAACATAACATATGTTCTTTAACTTCATAATTTATGAAGAATATCAAAAAAAAAGTAAACTTGTTATGAGTCTCTTAATTTTGATCTTAATATTCCGAATGCTTTATTTTTATTCAAAAATAGCCTCTAAATTTTTTGAATTACCTAATAGATGTCATTTCATAGAAGATTTCATTATGTGTGAAAGAATCTCAAACTTTTGTTTTTCGAATCTATTAAAAACTTTTCTATATCTAATAATATTGTATTAAAGGAACAAGAATTACAAAAATTCTGATCATTATTTTTGATATTATTTTTTTTTCGTTATCTATATATCGATTAGAAAATTTAGTGACTTCTGGATATTCTTTCTTTTGCAAATATGTTTCGAATTCTTCTTTCTTATAAAGTATATAATTTTTATAATGAGATTTTATTTCAATTGGAGAAACGATCCATATATTTTTTTTAAAAGGTTGTATATTAAAAATATCATCTATTGAATTAAAGGATAAGCAATCATCTCTTTTAAATTTAATTATTAAAGATTTTTCAGGAGCTATTTTTAATGTTCTAACTTCTGGAATTACAATATCAAGTTCTCGTTTTTTAAACAAAACTTTTCTAGAAGATGGAATAGTTGATGCAGTTAGTAAAAAATGTAAAAGTGATTCACATAATAAAGATAATTCTCGTTTATAACTATATTTAAATTCCATAAGATTACTATTTAAACTATTTGGATTAACGTCCAAGTGATACTTTAATTTCACAACTACTTTGGATATGATATCATCAATTAACATTTTTGAATTAAAAAGATCTTGCTGTAGATATAACCTAATTTTTGTTTTTCCGATTTCATCCAACGTTTCATAAAGCATCTCTTTAATATCCATACCGAGAAATATTGATAGGTTTATTAAATATCTTGATATAGAAAAAATATGGTGAATATAGCAGTAATTCTATTAAGTATTTCTCTTGTTTTACTTATCATATATGGCCTAGATACCATGGTTGCTTCAAATAAACCTCAAGGAGAAAGCCCAGGCACGGGGTTTCTACCTATGGATGAAGCAGCACGAGGCGGTATATTCGGTGGAGGGGCTGTACTCTTATCTATTGTAGGATTTGTATTAGGACGAAATGAGCCATCAAAGGTAATTCCTACACTGTTAATTGTCAATGGAAGTCTAATTATCTTAGGTATGGTAATTGTAATGGGAATGAACATTTTAACTTCTGAAGATTCCATTAGAACAGTCACATACACTATGGCGTTAGGTGCGATTTTAATCATTCTTGGAATAGTAAAAATAATCAAGGACAAGAAAATATTGAGGAAAAAAACTGGAGTGTAAAATTAAATATTTATTTTAATTATCTTTTGAGGAAAAAATAGAGAAAACAATTCCTATTAAGGCTACCATTTCTTATATACCTATAATCGCAAAATAATATATTAGAATTCATACGTGATTTAGTTATTTTTGAAAAATAAAATATATATAATATTTCTATTACTTATTATAATTATCATTAACTAACAAATTACAAGATGAAATAAGAAATAAATTCTAATCAAAAACAATCGCGTCTAACGCTAATGCATCAGCTAGTAAATCCTGATGTCTTGAAGCAACAATATATCCGTTTTTTATTTCATGTGGAGATACCCATCTATTTGATGAAGAATAATGTCTCTCTTTTTTTATTCTTTTTTCAAGGTTCGCAATGTCAAGTTCTATCTCTTCAATTTCTTGGGTATCTGTGTGTTTCGAAAGTAACATTATTTTGTCTACAAGAACTCTTCTTCCGAACCTGACTGAATGGTCCCGTGCATTATCATCGATAGCTACTAGTTTAATTTTCATTTGGAATTTGTTCAAGGCGTCTCTACTAGTCAAGACCCTCTCATCTACAAATCTGTCGTAACTCAATTTGAGTTTAAATTAGTGTCATAGATATATTAATTGATCTAGATTAACTATGATTTTAGAGTATTCAGTCTATTTTGTGCTTACTAGTTCAAATTCATAAAAGATTTTATTCTCACAAATTCCGCATTTTTTTAGTTTGACATGTACCTTAGAATAATCAAACAATTTTACTGAATGCGAGTTCTGAAAATTCTTTTTGTTCAAATGGATAAAAGCATTATATGTTTTTTTATTGATCGAACCTAACAATTTAACACCATTAAAATCAACTAATCCAATTATATCACAATTTTTAATTCCTTCTTGACTTCTTATGATTTCTTTTTGTTCTACAAATGAATAAAGAATTTCTATCAATTTCCCATTCTCATTTTGTAGGTCAATTAGCTCCATTTTGTTTAAACACCATGTACAATAATCTGTTGGAGGCCAAATATTTTTTCCGCAAGTTTTACAATATGGCATGGCAAACTTTCCTCTTCTGATATATTCAATGAAGGTTTCATAATTTCCAGAACAATTAATGTTGGAAATCCTTTTCTTTATTCGATTCTTCTTATTATTTCGTTTCAAGTTAGACCATTTTATTATGTATGTAAAAAATTTTCCTAAATTTTGGTATTCTCATTTTTCTAAGATCAAAATAGAAGCTGAAGTACCTGCAGCTGCTAAATTGTGGACTAAACCCAATTTAATATCTGATCTAATCTGTCTATCATGACTTTCTATTTCTATTTGTTTGTGAAGAGAAGTATTTTTCTTAGATGATTTATCAGGTAACATATTATAAGAAATCTGTGAGTTATATTTATCATTAATTGTTCCAGATAATTGTTTAAAAATTTCAACAGTTTGAGCTATTCCTGTTGCACCCAATGGGTGACCACACCCCAAAATACCTCCCCGAGGATTTATATATATATTGGGATCTTTTTTCTCAACAAAGCGTCCGCCTTTACCTGTATTTACAAATCCTAGATCTTCATAGGCCATAATTTCTAAAATAGAAAATGCATCATGCAATTCAACCACATCTATATCATTAGGTTTTATGCCTGCCATTTCATACGCTTGATTTGCAGCCTTTCTGGCAGGAGAAGACAGAAAGAGTGTATCAAATGCATTTCCAAAACTAGCTGAATTATTTTGTTGACCAAGTCCTTTAATACATATAGGAATAATTTCTTTTTGAGATTTTTCTTTTTTATCGTCCGTGAAATTATAAAGATTTGAACCATCTTCTGAAGATATTTTTTTACGAAGATTTTCATGTCCTAGTTTAGATTTATAAAAAGAAATTTTATCATTGGCAATTAATAATATTGATGATGCTCCTTCACATATTAAACAACATTCTAACAAACGTAATGGTTCTACAAGTAATTTTGAATTCATTACTTGACTTAAAGTTAAATTCTTTCCATGGTTAATAGCAATCTGGTTATGTTTTGCCTTTAAATAATTATTTACTGGAATAGTACATATTTGTTCTTCTTTGGTTCCATACTTATTCATATGCATTTTTTTTAAGATAGCTCCCCAGTAAATTGGTAAGTTAAATTGACCTCTGGAAATATCACTTGATAAAACGCGACCTGGGGAGTCATATAATTCTGCTCCTATAACGAGTGCAGAATCACATAATCCAGATGCTATATAGGAATAGGCAGAAATTATTGCGTTTGTACCTGAATTACATAAATTATCTATTCTATGTGAAATTTTGGGTTTTATTCCTAAAATTTCTGAAATTATACTAGAAAGATATTGATCAGAAGAACATGATGAAAAGATAACAGCATCTATAAGTTCTCTTGGAAATCCAGTTTTTTTCAATAGTGATATTGTTGGTTCTAATGCAATTTGAATTATTTTTCCATTGGTCTCTTTTGTATTTTTTATAAAATCGAATGATTTCCTAGAATTGAAAGTAGAGATCTTATCAGGTTTTTTATCTCTATAATTATTATAGTTTTTTGAGTTACTATAATGATTTACATTATTCTTATTTCTAATATTACTGTTAGTAAAAGTATTATAGCCTAGTTTTCTAAATACACTAGTTTCACCAGCAAAGATTGAAACTTTTCTCAATCTGAGAATGTGGATAACAATTCCCTAATTGAACTTTCTGAATCGTTTCCAACGGGGTTGATTTGAAGGATTGGTAAATCTATGCCAGTACTAGTGAAACTTTTCAGTGATTTTCTACAATCTTCTTGGGTTCCACAAACTGTCAATGATTCGAGCATATCATCAGATACAAATTTGTGAATATTGTCCATCCCATTATTCTTGTATTCGTTTGTTATACCATTCACTTCATTCTGATATCCATTTTTGAGTAAAAATCTGGCATAATACTTCCCTACAGCTATATAAAAAGCAAGTGTTTTTGCAGCCCTATCCCTCGCTTTTTCTGGTTCTCTATTGGATACAGCAGTAATAAAAGCACAACAAATTTCAAACTTTTTCTGTCTTTTTACATTCTTGGATGTAATTCCAGCAGATCTAATTCCATCTTTTTTATTGTAATCTACATAATCATAAATATATGTAGAATCAATTTTATTTTTAATATAATCCACAGTACTCTTTAATTCTTTTATTGGTCGCAGATACAATAAAACTCCATCTGAAAATTCACAAGATAGATCTACCATTCCTCTATTTATCGCCGCAGTATATATAGGAATTTTTTCCCGTTGTGGTCTAAATAATATCTTAAAGTCATTTATCTTGAAATACCTTCCTTCGAATTTGACTTTAGAACCTTTCATTATCATTTTGATACACTGTATATATTCCTTCATTTTCTCGAAGGGATCATCGAATTTGATTCCATGCCAATTTTCTACCAAGGCAGGTGTACTAACACCAAGCCCCAAGATTGACCTATTATTGGATAGAATGTCAAGAGTAGAAATTCCCATTGCCACTGTGGCAGGAGTTCTAGAATGTATACTTATGATACCAGTTGCAAGTCTAACTTTCTTTGTTACTTGGGAAAGAGCCCCTAAAGATACAAATGCTTCACGGCCCCAAGATTCGGGAACCCACAAAGAATCAACATTTTGTTTCTCTTCTACTATTCTAGCAAATCGCAAAATGGAATCGATAGAAAGTAAAGTACCGATGTTATATCCTACTCGATTTATTTCCATCCCTGAATCATAAAATTCTAGCTTGTTTCATTATCTAATTCTTTGCCCGCTTCGTCAATATCCTTATGTGAATCTATAGATCTCCAAAAAGTATCGGTAAATTTAATTCCTTTCAATTTTCCTTCCTTTGCCATTTCAGGTAAGGCCGTAGTCTCAATATTTCCATTATCTGGAAGATACTCAAAAATCTCTTTGGTAAAATAATAAACTCCGGCATTAATCCATTTATCTGGAATCTCTGGTTTTTCCTCAAAACCAATTACATCTGAATTATCATTAATATTTACAACTCCATAAGGACTTCTTAGGGGAACAAGTGCTATCGTTGACTTACTTTCTCTGCATAATCTATGTGGATCCAAATTTGTAAGTATATCTCCGTTAGTCATGAAAAATCCGTTATCAGTAGTCCCCGTTAATAAACTAGAGGTATTTTTTAATGCACCTCCTGTTCCTAAAGGTACATCCTCTACGACATATCCTAATTTTATACCAAATTTGTTTCCACTGCCTAAATAATCTATTATCATCTCTTTAAGATAACCTACACAAATAATTATTTCATCAATATTATGTTTTTTAAACCATCTAATTTGCCATTCTAAGATCGGCACGTTAAGTACTTCGATCATAGGTTTAGGTCTGTCATTAGTAAGCGGTTTTAGTCTCTTTCCTAAACCTCCAGCAAGAATTACAGCCTTCATGACACTACAATCTATAGTAGATTATAAAAGATTAACTGATTAATTCTACTATATTTTTTTCTATAACAGAAAAAAAGATATAATTCATTATTTAACATTAAGTTATAAAATAACTATCAATTATTAATTAGACGTTGCTTGATGCTATAATATTTATATATTTTATTTTAATACTTTAAGTACACATATATTTTATTCTAATATAGTAAATGAGTTTAATTATTTTTCTATTATTTGATTATCCAATCTACGATAATATAAATTTATTATTTAAATACAATAACTAGTAATAAATTAGCTGAGTAAGGAAAAATCTTAAAATTTGCTCCTGACGTAAAATGTAACGTCTACATGGTAAAATTTATTGAATTGTTTTAAGACATATAATTTCATAAAAATAAGAAAAATAACTAATTATTTGGAAACAAATAATGAATATATTAAAAAATAAACGCCGCTGATCAGACTCGAACTGATGACCCACTGGTTAACAGCCAGCTAAGCTCCAGAGCATATAATGCTCTAGATTTGCTCTACCATGCTGAGCTACAGCGGCATTTAATTATTTTTTTTTATATCAGAATAAAAATGTTTTCTTATTTAATTTGATAAAATTGTGTTTCAACAAAATATGTATGTTCATAATTCTTTAAGGCATAGTTGATAGTTTCTAAGTTTGTTTTATTAAATTATACTTTTATTAGAATGTACAAACTAAACGTGTAAAAATTAAAAGAATGATTATAGAATTTAATCAGATGTGAATATTTAATTTTTATATATCTTTTTATAATTTTTTTAAAAAAAATGATATTTATTTAAGTGATGCTTCAAGAGTTGGTAATATTTGGTCAAATTGGGGAGGTGCTGAAATTGATGCGAACTCCAATAAAGGTGCATGCCATATTCCGAATCCTACCATAAATATCATTCCAAAAAAAAGAACAGCTAACATCATCTTCGGTTCTTTTATTCTAGACATATCTTTGCTTTCATCAAGATACATTTTTCTGATTATCCATAAGTAGTATCCAAGTGAAAGAGCACTATTTAACAATCCGGCTATAGCTAGATAGGGTCCCCATGATATAACTGTGCCACTATCAATAGCTGATTCGAAAATTACCAGTTTGCTCCAAAATCCATTAAGTGGTGGTACCCCTGCTAATGCTAATAAAGAAATAGTAAGGGCTATGGCTGTTATCGGCATTCTCCTACCAAGACCAACGTATTTATCAATATTATAACTCGCAATTCCGATTGCTATTGCAGCGATAGCCAAAAACCCTACAGATTTCATAACTGCATGATTTAAAATATGAAAAAGGGAACCATCTAATGCCATAGCCGTATAGGGAGCTATAGCTAATCCAATTAGTATATAACCTGCTTGTGCGATACTTGAATATGCCAGTATTCTTGGTACACTTTTTTGTAATAATGCTCCCAGATTTCCTACAGTCATCGTAATAACTGCAAGAATTGCCAAGACAAAACTCCAATCCAGACCTAGAGCAAACATACCTATCACTACTACTCGTATAGCAGCTGCAAAACCTGCCTTTTTGGTTCCAGCAGCTAGTAATGCGCCAATTGTGGTAGGAGCGCCTTCATATGTGTCTGGAAGCCACATATGAAATGGAACAAGACCCATTTTGAAACCAAATCCAGCAACGAACATTCCTATAGCTAGGTAAGATATAGGGATGAAACCCCCAATGAGTTGATCGGGTTGTGTTTGTGAATTAGTTTCTGCTAGGATCATGATAGACTCACCGATATTTGTAGTTCCTGTAACTCCATAGACCAGACCTATCGCTAGAACTAATATAGAAGAAGATAAAGCTCCAAACATAAAGTATTTAATAGCAGCTTCATTTGATATGGGGTCTTTCTTAGCGTAGGCTGCAAGTGCATAGGTAGGAATTGACATTAATTCCCATGCAATAAATAACATTACAAAATCAGTAGAATAAGCTATCAAAACCATTCCTATAGTAGAGAGTAAAATAAGAGAGTAATATGACGCAGGATTCGTTATTCCTCTCATATAATTCCAAGATGAAGCAGAAACCATTATAGAGACAATTAATAATGTAATCGCAAAAAAAGATCCAAACATATCATCTGATAAAACATCTGGACCAAAACTCATTGATGGTAATGGTTCTCCTCCTAATACCCTAGAAATTACTATCAGGATAGCAATTATCAGAGTACCAAAAGTTATTCCACTAAATAATTTATTTTTCCTTTTACCAGTTTCCTTTTTTATAGCATCTAAAACAGGAATTGATAGACCTACAACACCTAACAAAATTATAATTAGAATTGGAGTTGATGTTACGTCAATCAATTTTTTAATCTACAACCTCCATATCTTCACATACTCCTATAAGAATAGCATCATGAGAACGACAATGATACCTGCTGCAAAAACAAAGAGATATGTTTGAGTTACTCCAGTCTGTGTAAATTTCACTATTTTAGATAAATAACTCATAGAAAATTGTATTGCAGGATTGATGCCTTGAGCAATAGTAATTTCAAAGTATTTCCATATAAGATAATAAACGTATAATGGTATCCTTACAAATCCCCAATAAATAAGGGAATTAAGGTACCATCTGTCATAAAGGAATGTCCATATATTCTTTGCAAATTTAAATTGAGATATAATCTCTGGATCCTTTGTCCTAGTTATATAAAACATTGTACCTAAACCTGCACCTATTCCAAAAGCAATTACAGAAGCGGTTATGGCTACAATATTGATACCCTGTGGAAATACTTGACTTTCGTTGTTGACGCTGTTATGAACATCTTCTGTTAAAATTCCTTCACCTCTTGTATCTATTCCAAAATATGTTTGAAGATAATTTCCAAATATAGTATGTAATTCCTCCTCGAAAAGAAAACCTACCAAGCCTATCATTACAGTCGCAACTGCTAAAATAGCAAATGGAACCCACATTACTGGGGATACTTCATGAATATGCGAACTATTCTTTTCAAATTTTTTCCTTCCATTCTGATCTTCATCAGGATCGGGAAAATTCTCATTACTAATATGATTTGATGTAGAATATCCTGTAGTATCTTTAGATATTTCTGTTTCATGCTCAAGTTGTTGGATATGTTTACTTTTCTTACCAAAGAATACCATTCCTATCATTCTAAATGTATAAAAAGCAGTCATAATTGCAACAATTACTGCAATAAAAAACAATGCAATTCCAGATGATGAACCTGACTCTAATAATGCAGCAAATATCGCATCTTTACTCCAAAAACCTAAAGTTATCATAGGGGCTCCAGCAAGGGATAGAGCAGACAGTAGCATAAAAATAAAGGTCTTATTCATCTTCTTTCTTAATCCTCCCATATCAGTCATAAACCTAGAACCTACAACATGTATTATTCCTCCTGCTGCCATGAAAAGAGATGCCTTGAACATAGCATGACTCATTAGTTGAAAGAATCCAGCTGTATATCCTTCCACAAATTGTGTAGAAATCCCAGCTATTCCCAGGGCCATCATCATATAACCTATTTGAGAACCCGTAGAATAGGCAAGAACTTTTTTTATTTCTGGGTTTACTATAGCTTGAGTTGCTAGTAAAAATGCTGTAATTGCACCTACCCATGCCACCACTTCAAAAAATTGTTCTACATTGAAGGCTGCTAAGGCAAAAAAGAGAGGACCTATCCTAGCAACAAGAAATACGCCCGCTTTTACCATGGTAGCTGCGTGAATTAGAGCAGAAACTGCAGTAGGCCCAGTCATAGCTTCTAAAAGCCATTCGTTCAGTGGGAATTGTGCAGACTTCCCTATTGCACCTCCAAATAACAAAACTGCAGCTGGTACGAGTAAATTTTGTTCCATCATGTTATTAGCCCAGGTTTGATCTTCTAATAACTCTTTGAAACCGAATGTTCCTGCATACATGAAAATCAAGAACATTCCCGAAAGCATCATAACATCTCCTGCTCTTGTCATAAGAAACGCCTTTATCCCAGCATGAGTAGGAGAAGCCCACATGGAGATTCCTCTAACAACATGACCCTCTTTTCCAACATAATATTTCTTTTTGTCGGAATACCAAAATCCAATTAATGCATAGGAAGCCAGGCCTACCCCTTCCCATCCAAAGAAGACCATGAGGAGGTTGTCTGAAAGAACTATCAATTGCATGGAGCCTATAAAAAATAGCATCCAGAACCAATAACGAACTAAATCTCTATCACCATGCATATATCCAACAGAATACACTATAATCAGAAAAGAGATCCAACCTACAATATTGGTCATTATTATGGAAAGAGGATCGGCTAGTATACCTGCTTTTATATTCAATGCAGATATCCATGAAACTTGACTATGTGTTTCTATCCCCGAGGGAATCATGGTTAACAATGATGTAGCAAAAATGGCACTAATTAATGCGAAGCCTACCGCAGAATAATTTGTAATCCTTACATTAGTTTTTTTGGCAATAGCAGGTATTACAACTCCTCCTACAAAAGGGAGGATCCAAATCAACCATGCATTTATTGCTAACCCTTCAAAGCCTATAGACTCAACCATTTTTTATTTTTCTCCTTTTTTAATCATATTTTAATTACCCTCCATGATAGGATTATAATACCAACTTTATTCAATATCATACCTTAATACTCCTTACAAGATTAAACAGACCGGAAAAAGTCATTGTCTTATATCCACCGTCGTACTTTCAGTACTAGCAATTAATTCTGGATTTTTATCAATCATCGGTAAAGAAACAATTTCTGGGGAATCTGAAAAAATCGATTCTGTATATCCAATAACTGGATTGATTAGTGGATCAGGATATACACCGATTAGTAAGGAGATAGCTGCAACGAATGACATTGATATTATAATATATCTATTAATATCCTTGAGATTACTATATTCTGCAAACATAGGACCTAAAAACACCTTCTTAAACATTCGGAGAAGATAAGAGGCTGTAAGAATAGTTGTTAGTATAGCTAAGGAGAATAAGACAACCCTAAACGAATCCATATTTTCTACACCTGTCTGTAATGAACCATTGAATAAAATCCATTCAGACATGAAACCGAGAGTTGGGGGAACTCCAATCATCGTTAGTGCCCCTATCATAGCTATTGTTGCAGTATACGGCATTTTTCTCGCAATGCCACCTAAATTTGACATGCTTCTCGTAGTAGTTTTCATAATAATGGCACCAGCCATCATGAATAATATTGTCTCTCCTAGTGCATGCGAGACCCACATCATTGTACTACCAGTTATACCAAGCATGCTAGCACTTCCGAATCCAAAAATAATATATCCCATATGGCTTATGCTTGAATAAGCTAAAAGTTTCTTGATATCGTCCTGCATAAGAGCCATTGCGCCTCCATAAATCATTGTCACTACTCCCCAAAGATTTACGTAGATACTATAATCAGAATACGATACCGATAAAAGATCTATCCAGATTCTAAGTAAAGCATATACCCCTATTCCACTCATCGGTCCAGCAATCATTGCCGAGACAGGGGTAGGAGATTCTGCATATGTATGAGGAATCCAAATATGGAGTCCAAATGCACCTAATTTAACAGCAATACCCACTACTATTGCAAAGACTATCAAAGTCATCCAATCAGAAGGTATTTTATAGGAATTTTGTTTGATTGTATCAAAGTCAAACCCTCCTGCAAATAATCCCATTGCCAAGAGACCTAAAAGTAAGAGAACTGCTCCAACATGTGTCCAAAAAAAGAACATTAATGAAACTCGTTTTCTGGTCTGATATCCAAAAATGGCCACCAACAAAAACGCAGGTACTAGCGTTAGTTCGAAAAAGACGTAAAATTCAATAAGATTTGTAGCTAATACAGTTCCAACCATCCCCATAGAAAATACAAGAACTAAGGCAAAGAAGAGCCCCATCTGGCTTTTAATAGTTTGACTTGATGATGGGTCTATTTCATATCTACTTTGGGAAATCTGTTTCTGTCCTCCTTGAAAGCTACCAATATCATCAGCATCATGGACTTTTCTGTTATCATTATCATTCTGTATATTTTTATCATTACTAAAATTTCTCTCGTCAAGACCTTTAGTAGTATTATTCTCAGGTCTTAAATTATCAAACTTTCCAGCAATCTTTCTTATCATATAAGATCTTGAAAAAAATACTAAGATCGTAGTTAGAATATATATAGTCACAGCAAAAGGAGAACTAAATCCATCAAGTTTTAGACCGAAATTACCAAATTGGCTCCATATATAGGATTCATGATAAACAGGATTTTCTGAAGATAACCCTAAAACAGGTATAATCAGCAATATAGTAGATAAAACTAATACCCCAAATGTAAACCAAGTTACCGAACTTACTCCCCTTCGTTTTCCTACGAAATAAGCTACCGGAGACAAAAATAAAGGAATAAAAATAGCCGCCATGAGGATTCCAGACTGTTCAGAAGACAGGATCAAACATCCTCCTTTTGTCTAACTGGATATTGATAGAATATACAAAAAGCCAACACTATTAACCTCTCATACTCCTATACTCAGCCACATCTATCTCCTTATACAATCTGTAAGCTATTATAACAATAGCTAGACCTACAGCAACCTCTGCTGCTGCTATTGCAATAGCAAACAAAGCAAATACCTGTCCTTGGATATCTCCTAGGTACCTAGAGAAAGCTATTAAGTTAAGGTTCGCAGCATTCGCTATTATCTCTATAGCAAAGATCATCCTAATTGCATTACGTTTTACGATAATTCCATAAACTCCGATTCCTACAAGGATCAGTGAAACTGTTAAGAAATTTATTAATTCACTCATCTTATCTTAAAACGCCCCAATCTCATAACTCGACTAGCCTTTTGAGATGTTTTTTCGAAAATATTCTTTTTTTCAGTATCATATTTTTTATCATCTTTTTGTACCTTTTCTCTCTCCTCAAATGAATAGTTGGAATCTTGATCAATAGTTCTTGTATCATAATTTTTAGTTTCATCTTTTCTATCGTAGCTATCCTCGTTATCATCTTCACGCCTTGCTAAAGATAAGGCTCCAATTATAGAACCTGCCAAGGTTAGACCTAATAATATAAAGACAGGAGAATAATACGTGAGCATTTCATTTCCTATTTTGTTAACAATTTTATCAACCACGGGATTGAATTCAACTTTAGAAAATTCAGAGCTGAACAATACTATACCAATTCCTATCATCATTAAAAGGGAAAATATTAATCCCGCAATCTTCCTTCCATGATCTTCTGTAGTTGAAAATAAAGCCTCTGTTCGCACCAACATTACGATAAAAATAACTAGAACTGCTACTGCACCTACATATACAGCAATTTGGAACATGGCTACGAAATGAGAGTCTAGTAATATAAAAAATCCCGCTATTCCAAGCATACTTATTGCAAGAGCAATAGCACCGTAAATTATTTCTCTACTTTCAATAGCGAATAAAGCAGAACCAACCGTTAATATTGATATACCTATGAAAGCGGAATCAACCATGCCAAGCTCCCCTTTCATCAATCTTTATTTCAACTGATCCATCATACCTAGGTTTTACTGCCAATTGAGCAGGAGTATAAATGAGATGTTCTTTGGTAAATGAGGATAATTCAAAATCATTGGTCATGAATAAAGCATAAAATGGACATGCGTCTACACATAATCCACAAAAGACACATTTTCCATAATCAATTTGGGGCATTATTCCTTTTTTATTTTGTTTCCATTTTTCATTAATTTTGACCATGCCTATTGCTTCAGCGATTCCCTCACATGTAATAGCACAGAGTTGACACCCAGTACATTTTTCATGAAAAAGTATATGTCTTCCTCGAGCACCTGCTATTCCTACTCCTCTTTTGGGATCAAATTGATACCCATCCCCAACAAACTTTAATTTTTGTTCAGGAAATCTCAGTGTGAATCTCTTTAAAAGTAAATGTTTAGAACCTGATTGAATAGCCTTTATGAAACCTGTTGCTGTAGTTGTTTTCTTGATAATGGATGATGATGGATTCATGGATTATTGTAATCCCCCTGGAGTTATTATTCCACCATATATTAGGGTTAACACAATGAATACGTTTATGAATGAAAGAACAATAAGTTTGTACCATCCTGTGTGAAGAAGTATATCAATTCTAATTCTAGGGCTTATACCTCTTGGAAGAAGTATTAGCATTATCATTCCAAAAGTTTTTATTGTAAACCAAAAAATGCCATTAACGACAGTAGCGTTATATATCTTCTCTCCCGTATAGTTAGGAATTATTTCTTCTGGAAAAATTTGAGGACCCATCCAACCCCCTAGGAAAAGAATAACAAAGAGTGCGGCAAGCACATATAATTTGAGGTATGTTCCCAATTGGATCAATCCGTAAATCATTCCAGAAGTTTCGGTCAGCCAACCAGCCACGATTTCACTCTCAGCTTCAGGGAGATCAAACGGTACTCTCTCTAATTCTGCCAAAGAGGAAATATAAAAAACAAATGCACTTATTGGTGCAACAGCAAAAAACCAAAACAGATATTGTGATTCGACCATCTCAGTTAGGTTAAGTGATCCCGCTAGTAAGACAATAGGAAGGGCTGAAAGAATAAATGGGATCTCAAAAGCGATTAACTGATGGAGAGCACGTAAACCTCCAATGAAAGGATATTTACTATTGCTTGCCCAAGAAAATAATAGTGCTAAGAGAGGGAAAAATCCCAATATAGCAAAAATAGCTAGAATTCCAACATCTAGGTCAGAAGCTACCCATCCTGGAGCTACAGGGATTAGAGCGGTAGCAGCTGCTGCAGTTGCAACAAATATTATAGGTGTTGCCCAAAATAACGGCTTATCAGCTCCTGACGGAATTATTACCTCTTTTGAAATCAGTTTAAGACCGTCAGCAATCAATTGTAAAATTCCTTCAAATCTCCCAGCATAAAATGGTCCAGTTCTCAATTGCATTTTCGCCAAGAATTTTCTTTCAATATAGATAGTAGCTGCTGCAATAAAGGCTGCATAAGCAAAGCCAGGGAAAATGGCTGCCCTAAAGATATCAGTATGTATTAGAAAATCAATAATAGGAATCGTTCGGGTTGGATCCACCACCATAGAAAAGAAAAGATAAGGTGTAAGAACTTCGTCGCCATCATACGGGAGAGGAACATAAAAAAGTATTACGAAAATCAAAGGTAATGCAACAAGAGTAACAATAATTATTATCCAAAAAACAAGCCAAACGATTGACCCGACAAAATTTCCAAATCTGAAATCTTTAGGTGCAGTAGCCATCTTTTATCTATCTGCCTCCACAGGCCAATAATTCAATGCCCAATATATAGATGGCATATCACCTAACTTTGATCCTATTAAAAGGTGTGGTAACGCCAGGATATTCCTAAATGAACCTACTGAAATTTTAACTCTATATGGCTTGGGTGATCCATCACTCACTATATAATAACCGAGAGCGCCCCTTCCAGATTCTACTCGTTTATAGGATTCTCCCGGTTGACCCTTCGGGTTGGATTGAAGTTTTAATCTGACATCACCAGACTCTGGCATTTTATCTAATAACTGTGTAATGATATGACATGATTCTCTCATGTCTAAGAAAGGTACATAAGCTCTTGCGAAAGAATCACAGGTCTTCATATATTGAACTTTGAAGTCAATTTCATTATAGATATCATACGGTTCTACCTTTCTTATATCATATGGAATTCCAGATGCTCTGAGTACTGACCCCGTAACGCCAAGATTTATCGCATCTTCCTTTGTTAAGATTCCCACATTCTCAGTCCTTTGTCTAAAAAGAGGATTATTATAAAATATATTTTCATATTCAATCAACCTTTTTTGAAAATATTTTACATATTGAAGACATTTATCTTTGAAACTATAAGGTGCATCATTTCTAACTCCTCCAGGTATATTAAAGGCGTGAGTAACTCTAGCACCTGTCAATGCAGTCAAGAGATCAATGAATAATTCTCTATCACCTGCAGGCCACATGAACATCGTAGAATGACCTAAGAATATACCATAAATTGCAAGCCAATATAGAGTATATACTTGGCGATTAAGTTCAGAAGCAATAGCTCTAATAAACTGTCCTCTCCTAGGAACTTCCAATCCAAGTAACTCTTCAACAGCTAGACTATAAGAATAAGTAATATTTGTTGAATCATGTATTACAGGTCTTTCCAGATGAGGAATATTTTGGATGAAATTTCTATATTCAGACATTTTTTCTTCCCCTCTGTGAACATAACCTGGATCAGGATCACAATATACGATATAATCTCCATCAACCTTTATTGTAAATCTAAAGTGACCCGAACCTGGATGCTGCGGACCTACGCTCAGTGTCATTAATCTATCCTCTTCGGATTCTTTTACAACCTCTAAGCCTAACTTTGTAGTTTCCTCGATTTTTTTTTCAAATTCCCTATCATACTTTTCACCCATTTTTTATCTACCTTCCTTTGATATGGAAATCCTTTCTCAATGGGGGGATATCAGCCCAGTCTTCAGGCAATAGAAATCTCTCGTTCCTAGGATGTCCCTCAAAATACACACCGAGCATTTCAAAAGTTTCTCTTTCATGATATTCAACGCTATTGAAAATACTTATTAACGAAGGTAATCGAGCCTCATCACGACTAGTTTTGGTGGAGAGAGCGAAAATTATCGAAGATAAGTCCTCTCTAGAATAGGAATTCAAATGGTAAATTACCTCAATTGAATTATCATCTGGATAGTCTGTTCCACATACAGACTCTGCATGGTCAAACCCGATATTGCTCTTTAAAAATTCTGCAACCTCAACAATATTTTCTGGTTCAACATATATCTTGATCCTCCTAAATTTACTATACTTTAATTTAATTCTATTAGCAAATTTGGAATGAATTTGAGAAAAAATTGAATTTTCTAATTTTAAATTTTGATCAATAACAATATCTTGATAGTTAGTATTTGGATCGGTAGATTTTATTTCATTGACTCTAATTTTTTGGGTACTTTGATTGTTGTTGTTATTATCATTCTCTTCTGAATTTTTATTTAGAAATTTAGAAATCATTTACTTTACTTTCGACCTTTTTATTTTCTCTTGTAATAACATACATCCTTGGATTAAGGTTTCTGGTCTTGGAGGACATCCTGGTACATAAACATCTACAGGTATTACTCCATCTATTCCGGGCAAAACATTATAGGAATCAATATACAGACCTCCTGTTATAGAACATGCACCCATTGCAATTACATATTTGGGATCGCCCATCTGGTCATAGACCATTCTCAGTCGGGGAGCCATCTTTCTTGTAACTGTTCCTTGAACAACAATAAGATCACATTGTCTTAGAGAACCAAAAGCTTCTATAATTCCAAATCTCTCGCAATCATATCTAGGACTAGAAGTTGCACCAAATTCAACACTACAACATGCTGTTTCAAGATGAACTGGCCAGAGAGACCAAACTCTTCCCCAGTTTATTGCATA
>JBHIVA010000030.1:0-25929 GCA_042138015.1 Nitrososphaeraceae archaeon
TCATTTTATAATAACTTTCTTCATTATTTCTATTCTTTATTCTTCTTCTTAATTCAACATTATGATATAATATAAATTCAATTTTTATAACACGTCAAAGTTAACAAAAATATTTTGGTTTAATTAAGTTTTTAATCTATGAAACATGTCAAATATTATAAAAACATAGGATCAATTATGGGTTGGAAAGAAAAAGCTGATATTATTTCATTAGTTTTTACTATTATTAATGCTCAGTTATAGCGGTAAAAATTTTGCGAAAAAATTTATCTATGTTAGGTAACCCAATAGTTATATCATAATTATAAATATTTTGTAAACCATTCTAAGGCATGAATAGAAACTTCTTCTAGAGTTCCTGGTTCTTCAAAAAGATGTGTTGCTTTTGGAATTATTATCAATTTCTTTTCCTTTGCTTGTCTAAGGTTTTCCAATACTTCTTTATTCAGTTTTATTACTTCAGTATCTCTTTCGCCAACAATTAGAAGAGTAGGAGTGTTCACTTTAGGGAGTACATTTTCTGCGAGATCAGGCCGACCTCCCCTTGAAACAATCGCTTTTACCTTATTATTGGAATGCTCTACTGCAACCAGAGCTGCAGCGGCACCTGTACTTGCGCCAAAATATCCGATATTCAAATTTTCAGTAATTGGATTTTGTATAATCCAATTGGTAACGTCAATTAATCTATTTGAAAGTAAAGAGATATTAAACCGTAAATGAGCAGTCCATCTTTCTTCATCTTCTTCCTTTTGAGTAAGAAGATCAAATAAAAGTGTGGCAAAGTTATTCTCATGAAATTTTTTGGCTACAAATTTATTTCTAGGACTAAATCTGCTACTTCCACTACCGTGAACAAAAATAACTATCCCTTTGGCATCGAATGGGATTATGAGATTTCCAGAAAGATGTCTGGAATTAGAATATATCAAAATTTCTTTATTATAATAAAAATTACCCATCTTAGCTACAAAACTATTGCGATTTGCAAGAAAAAAAAGTTTTGGTAATCTTGAAATGGTAATTTCCATACAGTTCAGGATAGGATATTGATATTAATACAATGACACTACTTTTCAGTAAAAAATATTAAATGAAATAAATCAAAATAGGTTGATAAATTTAAGAAATTTGAAAATTATTATTTCTGGTATAACACAGGGTGTGGGATTTAGACCTTTTGTTTATCGGCTGGCTTGTGATTGTAACCTTTCAGGCTACATACAAAATCAAGCGGATGGAGTTGTTGAGATCTTTATTCAAGGAAATAGGAAAGATATGGACCTATTTCTAAGGAAAATTAAAGAAGAAAAACCTATTCTAGCAGAATATATGGATATAGATATTCAGGAACACAGGGATGACGAAATAACTTATCATGATTTTTTGATTATTGAAAGTTCCAATTATATAAAAAAATCTGGATCATCAATTCATCCCGATGTTTCAATTTGTAACAAATGTATAACTGAATTTTTATTAGGAAAAACAAGTCAGTATTATTTAGTAAGGGAAGTGGCTCCTCAACACGATAATATTTAAAATAACTAAATTTTTTTAAATATTTTGAGAAGGAGGTATAAGTGACTAAAATATCAAATTTCTATGAAACTACGAAAACCATATTCAATAATCATATTTTATCATTCTGTATCACTGCCTAATGATAATTTTTTTGTATCGACACCAAGAAAGGTTTCTAAAGCTATTGCTACTATCTCATTAATAGATACTTGACGTTTTTTTGCTTCGACCTCAGTCTTCTCCCAAAGACTTTCATCTATATTAATTATATGTTCCACTATTGGTAGTATATAGGATTATTAATTAATTTCTTTCCAAACAATTTTCAGAAAATTTGTATCTTAGGCTATTTTATTTAAATTCCCCTACGAGAATCCTTTAGATTAACTAATTCTATAATTTAGTTATGAGAATTTTATGAAAAATCATATTGAATAAATTAATAAGAAATGAAATAATATTCAAGATTTTTTATTAGTTAGTAGTTAAATTAGATTGAGATCTTTTAATTTTTTTATAATCCAAATATAAAACTTTCATTTAGAACAAAGAATAAGAATAAAAAAGTCATTAGTAATCCAGGTTTATTCCCTAAATTAAAAATCTTAATTAGCATGTACCCATTATTTTAGGAATCATATTACTAAAGATGATGAAGTGAATAATTTATTTCAAACTTTTCATTAAATTTGTTCAATCAAGGTTCAAGATATTTTATTTTCAATAAAGAAAACTTTCCAATTAAGAATATCTGTTATTATCATTTAACTGAAACAATCTTGTGAAAATAAAATAGCAGATAAATTGTAATTTAATCTTTAAATTAAATAACTAAATCTATTACTTGAATTGTTTCTTATTGAACAGTTTTATTACAATCAAATTTATATGAATTTATTGGATGGATTATCTCACTACTAACACAGGACAATGAGAATAAATCATAACATCAGATGCTACACTCCCTAATAATAGTCTCTTGATCCCTGTTCTACCCTTGGTACCTATTACTATCAGATCTATGTTTTCTTTTTCGGCATAATCAATAATACTAGAGACTATTGAATGAGATTCAATTATTTCGGTTTTAATCTTAATATTTGTTCCAGTTTCATATTCTTTAGAAATGTTCTTGATGGAATTAAACCATTCAAAGACCTCATTTTTCTTTGATTCGATTAATTTCTTTCTTTGTTCAGGTACCTCGGTTCCAAAATAATGTAAACTTTCACCCAGTTCATGTGGATGTAAAATATGCAAAATAAATAAATCCGCATTATATTCAGCGGATAATATTATTCCATATTTGGCTGCATCTATAGAAAATTTTGAACCATCTATTGGTACTAGTATTTTGGAAAATTTAAATTCCATAATTTCCCTTCTAAGAAATATAATATAATGTATGTGATGTATGAATATACTATCTTTTTCTCTAGAGATTTCTTGTAGATATTTGGAGAAATTCTTTAATTATTAATAATGAAATAATATTGTGAAAACCAATCTTGACTCATATCTTTCTTCCAGCCAAAATTAAAATATAATCTAGTTTAAAGAATTCAAAACGATTTTATCTATTGCCAGCAGTCACTCAATAAATTAGTTTTACTAAAGTTTGATATTCGTTGGTGTTTAATTACGGAATAAAATAAAATTTTTTATTCTCAATAGATATAAAAACATAGAAGATTCTGAATTTGAAAATTTTAATAACTTTTTTATCGAATGTCAAAAATATAGAGTAGCATTACTGTAATATTTTTTCTAGCTAAAATAAATATAATAAATGACAGAGAATGAGGTTTTGCGAAGTAAAGACTAGAATAATTAATACACATCATCTTTCTATTGTTCTGTACTCAACTTCGAGAGATTTTTCAATTGAAACCTCAAAATTTTTCTTCTCTTAATATAGCCTTTTATAACATTGATTTATGATAATTTTCATATAACTAATTAATTTTATTTATTAAATTGACCATAATATCTGTTTGATCTGAATTTTGATTTTAAAAGTTCCACTGTATAGTTTCTGTCTATACCAAGAAATTCTTTTAGATCGTTAAATAGCGTCACTCGATCTTTAACCTTTCGAACAACCATCAATCTTTTATTCAATGTTCCTACTGGATTATAAGAACGGAGTGATGAAAACAAAGCATATGTAAGTAATGCCTTTCTATTAGGTTCTGGAATAAAGTTTAAACAATTTTGCATCTCTTTATATTTTGCACTAAATTGATCTAATATCTTAAAAGGGAACGTCTCATCTTCAAGTAGATCATCCAATGGATCTGTAAACAAGTTTATTTGTGAACAATTTGCAGAAGCGCGATTATCAAAAACAACATGATGTCTTACTTTTGAAGCCTATTTTTATTACCACTAATACCATTAAATTGAAATGGAATAATATTCGTTCGGTTAATGATATAATCTGAAAAACGGATAATGCTATCCATCTCCCCTTCATGCATATTGTTACAGTGACGATTTGCATTCCATCTTCTTGTAAAAGGTTGTCTACAGTTAGAGCAAAACCATTTTGGAACTTTCAAAGCAATATTGGTATTTATGGTATAATTGACATAAAAACTTTGCCAAAGAGTAACTCTGAGTTACTCTACTTGATTTATTCTCCATTGAAAATTCTTTTACACTACTGTGAGGCATTCAAAACCAAAATAAAACAGCCATAATAAAAAATTGAAATTAAAACACTCTTGTTCTCTCTTTCCACCGTGTTATTTTGTAGACTATAAAAAGTTGGAAGTGATATTATATTTTTATAAAAAGTCAATCCTCAAATCATTAGATTGTACGTACGTTCATTTTATACCAGTCTCATAAATATCTATTTTAATTCAATTTCTTCTAGAAAGAATAAAGTCAAGTAAATGTTTCAATGGACTAAAACAACTGGACAAGAAGAAAATTCTGCAACCCTTCTAGCGACACTACCTATCGTAGCAATTTTTGAAATTCCTGATAGAGCAGACATGCCCATTACCACTAAATTAATTTTCTGGTGATTGATATAATCCAATATTTTTTCTGCAGGATAACCTATCTGGGTAATACTCTCAATGGGAATTTCAATGTGTTCATATTTTTCTACTAATTTCTGAAGTGTAGTAAGAGACTCATTTTTTAACTCTTGATGTAGTTCTTTCAAGAGCTGTGACATTGAAATTATTTCTCCAGTTTTGGTTGAACGTACACTGGGTGTTCCAATCATTGGAGGAAGGGATATCTGCTCAATGATCTGTAACAATATTATTTTTCCACCAGATTTCTTTGCAATTGATATTGCACATTCCAGTGCCTCATCTGATGATTTAGAATTATCGTATGGAACTAAAATTTTTGAATATACTGACAAGTTGTATTTTTAATTCTCCTTGCTAATGAACTAACATCACAGGACATTGTGACATTTCAGATACACTTCTTGATACACTTCCTAGCGCCGTTATATACTTTGGACCTTTTTTACTTCTACTTCCAATTATGATAATATCAATATCCGTATCTTTTGCTATTCTAATTATAACATTAGCAGGAGACCCTACATCAATTTCTATTTTTGCAGGAATTTTCATCTTATTTATATCTTCTAATCTGTCTTTTAACATATTTTCAGCTCCTGTTCTAAGGACGTGAATCAATTCTTCTTTTGCCTCTTTTAACGATCTTCCTTTTATAAAAGAAAGTAACGTACTTGGAGGTGAAAACCGGTCATCAACTACGAACAAAAGGATTATCTCTGAATGAAATAATTCAGCAAATTTAATAGCTTCTTTAAGTGCCCTATCTGAAATCTCAGATCCATCATGCGGAACTAAAATTTTAGAAAATACATTATTCACACAAACAAAAATGTAAAAGGAGATATTTTATGCTTTTGAAGTTTTAATAATTTATTGTTAAATACTTTGAAGATACATTATATTTTTATTCTATATATTAGTTTAATGACCTTTAGACTATACGTTTGTTGCAATTTTTGATTAAATACATTTTTAATTTCAGATTGTCTTCCAAATGTATTTTAGCAATGGAACTATAAAAATACAACATATAGTAAATACCCGCATGTTTCATAATATTATTTAACTATTATTCATGTTAATAATAGAATATTTTAGTATTTTAATTAAGGACAAAAATATTAGATGTTCATTAAAATTATCTAGTATATTATCAATTGAGATAGGAAACAAAACCTGATTAAGTTAAATATTTTCTAAATTCATATCGTTAATCTCAGATAAAAAATATTATTAGAAATCCAATACAATATATGACAATACAATCAAAGTTAATGATAATATAAATAACAAGTATCGCAAAAATCAAAAGTTTGGAGACATACAAATGAGATTAAAAAATTTTAGCATTAGAGGAATAAAATACATTTATTCAAAAATCTTTTACTAAATTAATTTAAGAAAATTTAATTGAAAATATATTTAATATTTTATGAATAGGTTGAGTGATTTTTTTTTGTCCTTATCTTTTTGTAGATTTCAATTATAAAGTATGAAATAATTGAAATTATAATGATTCTTAACCAGGATTCTAAGTTCATGGGAGTACTTTCAAAAGTTAAGTTCATTTGAGGAGTATAGGTATATAATAACTGTAACAAAAGCATCATAATAATGCCGATTATAATCCATTTATTTGAGAAAATCCCAAGTTTTAATATTGATTTATAAAGTGATCTACTATTAAGAAGGTAGGTTATTTCGATCATAACTAATGTATTTACTGAAACAGTTCTTGCTAAATCAAGATCATTAGAGATATTCAATTCCCATGTAAATAGAAAATATACAGACATAGCCATAATACCCATAGTGATAAGGATTCTTTCCATCATTTCCTTGTTAATTAGTGAATATTTTGGTGGCCTAGGAGGACGCTTCATTATATCTTTTTCCTTTGGTTCGAATATCAACATCAATCCTAACGTCAAGGCTGTTGCCATATTTATCCACAATATTTGTATGGGAATCATTGGTAAAGCAAGTCCTGTAAAAAAGGCAGCTATTACGATTATAGCTTCTCCAATATTGGTAGGGAGTGTCCAGGCAATAAATTTAATTAAATTATCAAAGATTCCTCTGCCTTCTTCAACAGCAGTTTTAATGGAAGCAAAATTATCATCGGTTAATATCATATCTGATGACTCTTTAGCAACATCAGTCCCTGTTGATCCCATAGCAATACCAATATCAGCTTGCTTTAATGCGGGAGCATCATTTACTCCATCTCCTGTCATAGCAACCACATGCCCTTTTTTTTGTAATGCCCTTACAAGAGATAGTTTTTGATTGGGAGAGACTCTTGCAAAGACGCTTATATTTTCAGCAATATTTACTAATTCAAGCTCAGAATATTGTTCTAAATCATTGCCTGTAATTGCTTTTATCGACTCATTGGAAGTCACATTATCATGGTCAGGACCGATTTTCTTTATGAATTCAAAGTATTCTTTATTATAATGAATATCATTCTTATTGATACTCTGGTGTGTAATATTGCGTAGTCCTAATTGTTTTGCTATAGCTACTGCAGTATGCAAATTATCCCCAGTAATCATTTTTACATCGATCCCAGCGGTATGACAGGAACTAATTGATTCAATTACATCTTTCCTGGGGGGATCAATCATGGCCACAAAACCTAAGAATATTAAATCAGATTCAATATCGCTGTGACTTATTTCATTAATATTTTCATCTAGTACTTCTTTTTTAGCGAAAGCAATGATCCGAAGTCCTTTTTTTGCCATCGACTCCGATTGTTTTTTTATGATTTCAGTAATCTCTGGAGATAATTCTTGGATTTGACGATAAATATTCCCACTTAATCTATCATGAACATCATAAAAAAAAGCTGTACACATACGAAGGATCTTTCCAAGTGAACCCTTGACATAAATTGTCTTTTTTGCAAAATCTTTATCTGCACTAACATTTCCAGGTGAGATATCATTATAGTGAATAGTTGCCATATACCTTAAGTGTGATTCAAATGGAATGGAATCCAGACGAGGAAATTTTTTATTTAATATATGTTCGTCATACCCTACTTTTTTTGCGAGAACAAGTAACGAACCTTCTGTAGGATCTCCTTTTATTTTCCAGTGTCCTGTCTCTTCATCTTTTATTAATTGTGAATCATTACATAACACACCGGCAAAGATGAATTCTGAAAGTGTATTCTTAATAGGCATTTCTTCATAATAGCTTAAATTTGATTCGGGAAATTGATGAGAAGAATTTTTATCTACAGGATAGATATTTGTCTTAAAAATGATGTTACCCTCTGGGATATATCCTATACCTGTAACATTATACTTACTTCCTCCTGCAACAATCTCTGTCACGGTCATTTGGTTTTCTGTTAGTGTACCTGTCTTATCAGAACATATGACAGTAGTACTTCCAAGAGTTTCTACAGCGGGTAATTTACGAATAATTGCATTACTTTTTGCCATTCGACTTACTCCTATTGAAAGTGCGATTGTCAATGCTGCGGGCAATCCTTCTGGAATAGCTGCAACAGCAATAGCCACTGAGAACATGAACATATCGATAAAGGGATGGTTCTGAGATATCCCAGCTGAAAAGGTTAATGCTACGAGTCCCCCTATTATTACTAATAATAATTTACTTAGTCCAGATAACTTACGTGATAAAGGAGTATCAACATGTTCTACAGAAGTTATACTTTCTGAAATTTTTCCAGTCTCAGTTTTGTTTCCAATATTTACAATTACACCTATACCTTGACCATATGTCACTAATGTGCCTGCGAAAGCAATATTGTGTCTATCCGCAAGTATAGTATCTAATTTTAGTACTTTTGCATTCTTTTCAATCGGAATTGATTCTCCTGTTAATGAGGATTCATCAATTTTCAATTCCCTTGTTTTTATTAACCTTATATCGGCAGGAACTTTATCACCAGATTTTAAAATTACAATATCCCCTACTACTAGTTGTTGTGAAGGTATAGTTATTTTCTTTCCTTTTTCTCTAATAACTGTGGATTCTGTAATGATGATCTTAGATAATGCATCTATAGCTTTACCTGCTTTATATTCTTGAATAAAACCGACTAATGTATTTACTATTACCACTCCAAATATTACAGATGCATCTATCCATTCTTGAAGAATTGCAGTAATGAATCCAGCGATTACCAAAATATATACGAATGGCTGTTTAAATTGAGATAAAAGAAGTTCTAACTTTGTTGTTTCTTTTTTTTTAGAAATTATATTTGGGCCATCTGATTCTTGCCTTTTTAGTATTTCCTCCTTTGATAAACCGGTCTGAATATTTGTTTTGAAAAGATGGTAAATTTCTGAACTAGAAAGAGTATGCCAATCCCTAAAGTCCAAAGTTATTCTAGTATATTCTATGAAACTAATATACTATTCATAAAATAAAAGAAACCGTAATAAAAGATATTCAAAATAGGTTATACAACATAAATTTACAAATCAATAAGTATGTCCTATATAGAGGGAAGAAAAATATACGATATATAAATTTTAATTTTACTTAAGGTAATTTCATTATAAATATTTGTTGATTATTGTTATCTAATTAATATACATATATTTTAAAGAACGTTAATGATTATATATAGAGTTTTTTCATTTAACGTAATTTCGAAGAAGTAATTATTTACTATTTTATGAAATTCATATACTAATGATTAAGGATTGTATACTTACAGTTAATTTAAATATCTTTTATAACAAAATTAAGTATGTCGTTCAAAAACGTATTTGTTCCACATGATCTTCATTCTAGTTCAGATCTTGCAGTAGAGAATGCAATAAAAATTGGAAAACTAGTTAAAGACATACAAATTACTATCTTTCATGTAATAGAAGACATAACAGTTCCAGGGATCACAACTGCATTTGATAGGCCAGTATATTCTTATAAGACTGGAGAAATAATATCGCCCTCAGCTTACGTTAAAGAAATGTTTTATGAATTGAAATCTAATGCGGTAAAAAAACTAGATGTAGCAAAAAAAGAATGTCATAAGGAAGGGATTTTATGTGAAATTATAGTAGAGAAAGGCAATCCAAAAGAAAAAATATTAGAATATATTAAAGAAAATAAAATTGACCTAGTTATCGTGGGAACTACCAGAAGAAGTGGAATTTCTAAAATAAAAGCACTTGGAAGTGTCGCCCGATTTATTTCGGAAAATGTTACTTGTCCGGTAATGTTGATCCATTAAACAATTCAATAATGATTGATTAATAAATATCCAAATTTCCATAATGTTGATCTTAGAACATAGAACTTTATACCATAGATAAGTGTAATAAAATCAAAATAATTTAGGCTTAAGTTTTTTTGGATTGATTCATACCTTTATTAACATCTTTAAAATTTATTGTAAAAAATAGAATTTTAGATATAATATCTAAGTTTATTTCTATTTTTATTGTATCTATATTTTTAATTTCAGTCAAATCTACGAATTATAAATTCTTAAAATCTTTTATCTTTTATTGCACTGAAAACTAACTATTTAAATAGTTAAAAATAATAAAATTCTAAATTGTATTCAACTGAAGTTCAAAATTCTAGTACTGATAATGATATTCTTTCAACTTTCCCAGAGATAATGAACCGTCCAACTCTTAGTGTGAATCCAAATGATAATCTATTTAAGATAGCTACATTTTTTGCAATAGGTCCGAGTATATATGCCGATGGTCTGGTAGTAGTAGATAGACTTTTAAATAACAAGAAATTGATAAAGGATGAAAATATAGAAAAAAAAGAAAAAAATAATGAAAGCGTTTTAGGTAGAATAGGTGGTAAACACATTATATTAAATATCATCAGCCCTTGGTTAATTGAACCAGATTCGTATTATCCACAATGTTTATTTGCAAAAAAGGCAGTAAATATAATGGAAAAAATAACCACTGATCAAATTATAGGATTTAAAACTTCATTGAATTCGGTTCTAGAGATATTTAGAAAAACTAAATTTGCGTTTATACCCATAGTAGAATCTAAAAATACTAGCGGTAAAAATAATATTATTTCTCATAAATTAAGAGCATTCATAACTGTTAGGGATTTTTTAAAATTATTTACTGATACACAAAAAGATAATGTAAGTAAGAATGATAAAAATGATGATTTTACCACTAATATTGAAGAAATAAAAAATATTCCTGTTAAAGAAAATTGTTCAGATTTAATCATAGTTAAAGAAGATGAATTTCTGACATCTGCTATAGATCTGATGCTAAACAAAGGAATCAGAAATTTAGGAATAACTAATTATGAATCCAAGCTATTGGGAGTAATCAATGATAGAAATATAATTGAATTTTTACTCAGCCGATCTCTGAGGACGATTGCTGGATGTAATCAGAACGTCAGAAAAAAAAATAAATCAGATACTAGAAAAGATAGTGAAATAATTAACCAAATAAGAATTAAAAAGAATCTGAAAATTACCCCTGTTAGACAGATAAATGAAAATATGTTAATAAAAAACGCATCTAAACTTTTATTGGATCCAAGAAATCCATATCTGATCCTTAAAGGTGGGGATAGGATAGTTACTCCTTGGGATATTGTTATGAAAGAATATTATTTAAACCAAATGAAATAAAATAATATTAGAACACTATTTTATTAACCATGGTTGTATAAAGTTATAAATTTGTATTCTATATTTATCAAAAGTAAAATTTGAATGTATTTTGGTTTTACAAAATGGTTTTTTATTTTAGGTAAATTAATCTATGTATTTTTATGTTCTAATAGATAGTATATAATAAAAATAATATGTAGCAAATAAGACAACATAACAGGTTTCTGTATTGAAAACTTAACTAATTTATGATTTGTTAGATTTAGAATATTATTAAAAAGAATATTTTGTGTACTTTTTGATATAAAATATTTTTCATGGTTATACATAAAACTTAAATTTAATTTTTATCCGAGCTTACAACAAAGCCGCTGCCTTTTAACAAACTAGAAATATCATGATCATTACCAAAATAAATTCCTTCTTCCAAAAAGATAGTCTCTATGATTTTTCCACCTCCTGGAGGAATTATAGTCTCGTAAAGACGGTTGGAAGTACTATTGTTATAATTTTTATTTATAGTCCCATCAATTTTATCTATCATTCCTCCAGCAAAATTAAATGTAATTTCATTTCTTGGGCCAGCATTAATAATATACCACCTTGTTAATTCTCCAGTTTTTACTTTAAACATATCAGCTTCTTCATTTAATGGAATTTTTACTATTGTGCCCATTGCTGGAAAATATTTAAATGCCATACCATTAGTTAAGACGAAGTCAGGTTGATTTTGCATGAATTTAGTCATATCAAAAGATCCAACAGTTCCGTTATTTTGAATAAATAAACCTGGACTACTATCATTATAAATTTCATTAAATGATATAAAAAATTCTTTAGCAGGTATCTGATTTTTAGGATGAATTATTATCCCTCCAAACATACCGCTAGAAATATGTTCCCATATTCCATTTAGATTGTCACCATCACAATGGTAAACATAGACTCCCGGATTTTCAGTTAATATTTTCCAATTTTTACTTTCCCCTGGTTTTATAGATCCCGATATTGCCTGACTAGGAATACCTATTCCATGAAAATCTATACTATGAACAATATCATCTGCATTCTTCAACGTAAAGTTCAATATATCTCCCTGTTTTACATCAATCGTAGGACCGGGAATTGAACCGTTATAGGTGAGCGCTTTATAAAAAATACCTCCAGGATAGAGGTTATTGCTAGGAGCTATTTCTAGAACTTTCTCTGAAGCAACCAAGGTGATATGTTTTATCTTCTCTGAATTTAAAACTGCAAATGAATTTTCGTGTGTATTGGGTATCAATAGGAGAGATAGTAATAAAACAAAAATAATTATACATATTTCAAGTCTAACCATAAGATTTTTTTAACAAAATTCAATATAAATAGATTTTATAAAGGTCAGGATTTCTACATATATTAATTAAGATTATTGTTATCAATTGCATGGAAGAGGAGGTGACATTTTTGCATTAATTATTTTTTTTCCTTCATCAGGAATACCATCTTCATTTGCATCATCAAAAACCTGTACCGAATAATCTGTCTCACTTAATTCAGATAAATGGGTAAATTCATTGAATCCACCAGAACTATTTGTATCAAAGTATCCAAATATATAACCAGATTCAACATCAGGAGAAACTACAATAAAAGACACTGTGCTATTAGGTTCAAATCCGTTAACATTTAACATTGCATTAATATCTAGTGTACCACATTCATAGTTAATTTTTACTTTAGGTTCATCTGGCTGTGCATAGATATACAAGATATTAAAAGAAAGTAAAACAGATAGAGACAGAGGAATTAAGAAAAGTTTATTCATTCTCTATATCAAAACCCCATTTAGTATAATAAATATATAAAAACTATGCTCTATAATCTTCATTATATCTTGTAGATGTTATGTCCTATCTTGTATATTAGGATTTTGTTATGGTTGATAACTTATTAATGAGATATGATAACAATACGTAAGATTGATCTATATTTAGGAAAATTTTTCAAAAATTCCTTTCACTTTTTTATTTATGTATCTATAGTACTAATTATAATATTTTTTATGCATCTTCAAACTATAACTGGCTAATTTTGATTGAATGACAAATTAAAAGTTGGAAAATAAAAAATGTATTGTTATAATTCTATTCAGTTTTTATTAATTATATTATGATCCTTGAATATTTTAATATCAATCTGTAAAAATAATACATATTTTTTATTCCTATTTTGTTAGATATTTATAAAACTTTAGCTCTATAAAATTTTTATTTATATAAAGGAAAAATCTATCATAGAAATCATCATAATGAAATTTTAACTATTTGTATTAAACTTTTTATCTTTTCCTAACAACTCCAATACATGGATGTAGGTTTAGAGAGTAAAAGAAAAGAACACTTGTTGGGAGGTGGAAAAGAGAAATTTGATGATCGTAAAAAGAAGGGAAAGTTAAATGCTTTTGAAAGAATAAATTCGATTTTAGATGCTGGATCATTTCTTGAAATTGATTCATTTGTTACCCATGAATGTATAGACTTTAACTTGGATAAAAAAAAAATTTTAGGAGATGGTGTGGTTACTGGTTATGGCTATATAGACAGAAGACTTGTCTATATATTTTCTCATGATTTTACAACCTTTGGGGGATCTTTAGGATTAGCATTTTCAAAAAAAATTTGTAAGGTTATGGACCTTGCTGTAAAACAAGGAGTTCCAATAATAGGAGTTAATGATTCAGGTGGAGCGAGAATCCAGGAAGGAGTAGAAAGCCTAGCAGGTTATGCAAACATTTTTCATAGAAATGTAAAATCATCTGGAGTTATACCTCAAATATCATTAATTATGGGACCATGTGCCGGAGGTGCAGTTTATTCCCCAGCGCTAACAGATTTCATTATCATGACAAAAGCATCCTTTATGTTTGTGACTGGTCCAGAGGTGGTTAAAGAAGTTACTAATGAAAATGTTACTTTTGAAGATTTGGGTGGATCTATTGTACATAACGAGAAGAGTGGAGTTGCACATTT
The DNA here is from genome assembly GCA_042138015.1 of Nitrososphaeraceae archaeon. Taxonomy (GTDB): domain Archaea; phylum Thermoproteota; class Nitrososphaeria; order Nitrososphaerales; family Nitrososphaeraceae; genus TH1177. The sequence goes on from JBHIVA010000030.1 coordinate 14,202, forward strand.
TTTAGCAGAGAATGAGCAAGATTGTTTCAATATTTTGAGAACTCTTTTGTCTTTTCTACCTTTAAATAATTTAGAAAACCCACCTAAATTAGAATCTAATGATGATCCATATAGGAAGATTACTGAACTTAATTCTCTTATGCCCACCAGGTCTAATATACCCTATAATATGGAGAATATAATAAGAAAAATTGTAGATAATGGTTTTTTCCTCGAAGTTCAAAAACATTGGGCAAGAAATATCATAATAGGATTTGCAAGGATGAATGGAAATCCTGTAGGAATAGTAGCTAATAATCCAGAGATACTAGCTGGAGTATTAGATATTAACGCTTGTGATAAAGCTACCAGATTTGTTAGATTTTGTGACTGCTTTAATATTCCAATAATTTCATTAGTAGACGTTCCTGGTTTCTTACCAGGGACTGATCAGGAATGGAATGGAATAATTCGTCATGGTTCTAAACTATTATTTGCTTTTTCAGAAGCTACGGTTCCTAGATTTACAGTTATTACAAGAAAAGCATATGGTGGAGCTTATTGTGTCATGAATAGTAAACACATAGGATCCGATTATAATTTTGCTTGGCCCACTGCAGAAATAGCGGTCATGGGTGCTGAGGGAGCCTGTAATATAATATGGAAGAAAGAACTAAAAGATTCTAAAACACCTGATATAAAAAGAGGAGAATTAGTTGAAAACTATAGACATAAATTTAGTAATCCGTACATTGCTGCTTCAAAAGGATATATAGATGAAGTTATTGAACCGGAAGAAACAAGACTAAGATTGATATCAGCATTTAATTCAATTTATAGAAAAAGAGAAGAACGTCCTAGAAGAAAACATGGGAATATTCCTGTTTAATCTCCTGAAATAGAACATACAATGACTTTAAGTCGTAAAAATCCTTTTTTTAAAATCCATTAATAATGTAATTTCATCCTGAAAACAATGATTTGTAAATGGTTCCCTATCCAGGTTATATCAAAGGATCAATGATGTAAGCAAATCCATCTAATGAGAAGATTATCAACAGATCATAAATATTTTAAAGGATTTCATTCTAAACGCTTCTAGTTGTTAAAGATCCTTATAGCTAACAGAGGAGAAATCGCTATCAGAATTGCAAAGACATGTAAAAGACTTGGGATACTACCATATGGCATTTTTTCAGAAGCAGACAAGGAATCTCTACATATAAAATATTGTGAGGATGCAATTAATATCGGAGGCTTTTTGGCAATTGAAAATTATCTTTGTATCGATAGGATAATTGATGCTGCTAAAAAACTTGGTTGTGAGATGATTCATCCAGGTTATGGATTTCTTTCAGAAAATGAAAATTTTGTTAGATCATGTAGAAAGGAAGGATTAGTGTTCATTGGTCCATCATTTGAGTCTATGAAACTCTCGGGAGATAAAGTCAAAACAAGAGAGATTGCTTCAAGAGTTTCTAAAATAGTGGATGGGAAAGAGGTTAAGAATGAAGATGATGCCTTACGGGAAGGAGAAAGAATTGAATACCCAGTAATTATTAAAGCGGTTGAAGGTGGTGGAGGAAGAGGTCTCAGAATAGCAAGATCTCAGGATGAACTGCTTAATTTATTTCAAGAATCTAAAAATGAGGCTCAAATTAGCTTTGGATCAAACAGGATATATCTTGAAAAATATCTTGAAAATCCAAGACATATAGAGGTTCAAATACTTTCAGATAAATCAAATGTTATTCATCTTGGAGAAAGAGAATGTTCTATTCAGAGACGATACCAAAAACTAATAGAAGAAACACCTGCGCCAAATTTGTCTACAGAAACAAGACATAACATGACAGAAACAGCAATCAAAATTATTAAGGAAATTGGATATGAGAATGCTGGGACTGTAGAATTCCTATTTAAGAACAATAAATTTTATTTCATGGAACTAAATGCCAGAATTCAAGTAGAACATCCCATAACCGAAGAGGTTACTGGAGTAGACATAGTCGAACAACAGATAAATATAGCAAAAGGGGATGGATTAGGATTAAATCAAAAAGAAATAAAGACAAGAGGAAATGCAATAGAATGCAGAATTAATGCTGAAAATCCATTGACTTTTTCACCATATCCAGGAAAGATTGATTACTACAAACCTCCTAAAGAAGAAGGCATAAGAATTGAAACCTCATTATTTGAGGGATATTCGATCCCAGTATTTTATGACTCACTTATTGCAAAGTTGATTTCTTTTGGATGTAACAGAAATACTGCAATTGATAGGATGAGAAAGGCTCTGGCAAATTTTAGGATCTCAGGAATACCTTCAACTATTCCTTTTCATATTTCTGCTATGAATGATCAGAGATTTCTAACTTGTAAATATGATACCTCATTTGTGGAAAATATGAAGTATTTCTCTTCAAGGGATGGAGAGATAGCTGCAGCAATTTTTGCTGCTCTTCCAAGAAAAATTAATTTCCTAGAAGATATTTCTGAGGAAGATCCCTGGTATCGAAAAACTGTTAATATTGAACGATTAAATGGTTATAATGACTATTGGAGATGGTCAATTTGAAAGTAAAGGTCAATGATAATGAATATGTAATAGAAATTGAAAATGAAAATGTATTAGTAAATAATACGATGATGAAACTAAAAATACAAGATAACAAAATTAGTTTAGATGACAAAATATTTTATTTAGACTTTATGGAAGAGGGAGAACCTTCATTATTTATAGTTAATGGATCAAGTTATATTGTTACTAAAGATTTTTCAGAATTTGTAATAAAAAAAGAGATACAGTCTCCAATCAATGGAAAAATTACTAATTTATTAGTCAATATTAATGAACCGGTAAAAAAAAATCAAACTATTTTAGTCATAGAAGCTATGAAAATGGAAAATCAAATAAAATCTCAGATTGATGGAGTTATAAAAATAATCTGGGTGAAAAAGAATCAATTAGTAAAAAAAGGAGAAAAACTGGTAACATTTCTTTGAGTCTATGTATATAGACATATTTTTCGATAATACATATTCATGATAAATCCTTCTTAAAATGAGCATCGTTTTAGAGTTGTTCTAGATTGACATTATTTTTTCAAAATTATATTAGACTGTATAGCAAAAAAACATCCAGTGGTTATTATTCTTAGAGTATAAAAATTAAAAGAGAGAAACTAAAATGATCACAAAGACAGAATTTAAAGTATTAATAAATTCAATGACATATCCCCAATAAAAAGGCGGAGTGGGAAAATAATACCTAATCTAATAAAAGGATACAAAATTAAGGAATATCCTTTCATACCTTTGATATAGGATTTTTCAGAATTTGAAAATATAAACTTAAAAATCCTGTAAAAAAGAAAAACCAGAAGTATTCACAAAAAGTTTGAAATTAATAGAAAAAATTATGATTCATATAAAATGAATGTAAAGAATTTTAAAATTAAATTGAAACGGTCATAAATAACTTTAGAACATTATCATTTATAAAAAACAAAAAAGCATGAAATATCAACAAGGCAAATACGAATCCTTATAGATTTGAATTTATATTCAAGACTAAATTTAAGTATTTTATTAAATGAATTTCATTGTAAAAGTTCAGTAAAATTAAATAAAACTAAATATTATTTTTTTAAATTTATTATAATTAATTGTCTAGAATGATATTATATTTTTTTAGTAGCAATAAAACTGTATAATTCTATCAAATTAGAAAAGAGATATTAATATAGTAAATTAAAGAGATATATTTACAAACTGAAATTTCAATTCATGTAATCACAGAATGTTATATCTAAAGAGAAGAATACTTTAATGATCGCCATACCATAATACAAACATATTTAAAATTTAACTGATCTACCATTCTTTACATTCAGACGAAGCTACCTCTGTATGATTTTGTTCCAAATAAAAATAATACACTAACAAATAATGGATAAGAATTATCACGAAACAATAGGACTATTGATATTAAATTATTTATCAATTTTATTCATTTATTTATTTAGTTAGAATTGATATTGGTATTACCTAATCAATATTGAAGATTTTTTATGTTAATTGCATTACGAATTTATCAAAAAAATAAAAATATTGGTAAAACTTTTAAATTTCAAAGTAATGCAAAGTACACAATATTTTTTTAATTTAGTATTTCTTCTTCAGTATTTAATTGTCATTAATAATGACTTATAATGTTAATAAAATTCTCATTAAGATAAAACATATTCTATTTATTATTTTTGTTTATCAAGGCGAATTATTAGATTTAACTAATAGTAATCTAACTTTCTTATATGCAAAAATGGAGTTTTAACCATGAATGAAATTACAGCTTTGAAACAGATTTGTTCAAGAATAATAAATAAAAATAAAAAAATAATTTTTGTAGGAATAATTACTGCTAAGGCAAAACTAATCACGGGAGCCAGTAAGGATGGATTTAGAAATCTAATCATCCCATCCAAGATAAGGAAATATCAATCATGGTACGAAATAATTGCATTTATTAATAATTGTGATTTGAACAAGATATGGCGTATGAGAGAGGTTATATATGTAACCTTAGAAAACTCTGAATCAATTTTGGTAATAATGCCATTAACTATTGATAAAAAGTTTGTAGTTTTTCTTATAAATAATAAAGAAAATAATGATTTGGTACCTACCATAGAGAAAATATTATATGAATTATGTTAACACCAAATATTTTGAAGAGAATTCGGTTTAGAATGTAAGATACAAGATTATGGAAAAAATGAATGTCTAACAAATTAATAATATAATTTGGATAAATATAATTTGAATAAAATTTATTCTCGAGTCACTTTTTCAAATCCTCTAGAATTTTATTTATTTTTTGAACTTTTATTGAATAATTATCTTTCATGTAATCGATACCTCCTTTATGTTTTTGAGGATTAGCAGAACAAATAGCATTTTCTGCAAGAATAATATCATAGCCCTGGAGAAATGCATCATAAACTGTATGTTTAATACAAATATCGGTATGTATACCTGTTAGGATTATCTCTTCAACCCCTTTTCCATTATAAAGGCTATCAAGTGTTTTTTTCAGATTAGTGTTATGAAAGGAACTATACGTATTTTTCAAAATAACATGATCCTGAGATTGTGGTTGTAGCTCTTTTATAACTTGAGATCCTTTCGTTCCCTTCATCGCGTGTGGACCCCATATTTTTAATTCTCTATCAGATAAGATATGGGAATCATTACAATAAATAATAGGTATTCTATATTCTCTTGCAGAGTCAATTAATAACTTTATATTTGGAATGATTTTGTGTATTTTAGGAAATCCTAATTCCCCATAAACAAAATCGTTTAACATATCTATAACCAATACAGCATATCGTTTACTCAAACAAATCCAATGTTTTTATACAATTTAAGGTATTTAGATGTTCTATATTATAGGGTTTAAATATTTGGTTATCATGCTGATATCAGAATTCTATTTTAGATTTTATTAAGTTTAATTCCGTATTTCGGTTTTTTAAAATAATGTTTTAGATTCACTAAAAATTTCCTTGCAAAGATCGTGTAATCTTTTGTAATTCATTGCTTATATAGACGGGAAATTTATTTACTGTATCACCGAGATCTTTGAACTGTATAGGTAAAATACGCATCTGTTGTTGGTAATATTCATTTATCTCTTTCAGATTTGGGAGATTTTTTATCGTGGGTAAACCCTCTTTTATAAATTGTCTTAAAAGAGGTTCCCCCATTTTTATTTGTTCATGTCCCAAAGCTATAATATCTTTTTTAATTTCCTTGTGTTGAATAATACGATAAATCTGTTTAGGTCCTGGAAAGGAGATTTTATTTACTGATTTTTTCATTTTGTATATCATTTCATATTTATCTTTTACGATACCTTGTTTTTTAATAGCAACTAATTTATATACTCCATTTAACGCGGGATCGTCTCTAGAGGTTACCAACTCAGTTCCTATTCCAAAATGGTCTATAGGAATTTTTTTATCAAGCAATTTTTTAATAATATATTCATTGATATCTCCACTTACCATAATTTTGGTTTCGTTATAACCATTTCTATCTAGAATCTTTCTTATTCTTTTACAAATAGAAAATAAATTTCCACTATCAATTCTTACACCAGAACATTTTATTTCATTTTTTATAACATTTTTTATTGCTTTCAAAGAATCATAGGTATCAATCAATAAAAAACCATTAGGAAAAATTGATACAAATTTTCTAAATGCCTCGATTTCATCATCAAAACTCAATACAAATGAATGTGCCATAGTTCCACTCATTGGAATCCCAAAGTGGAAAGAAGCAAGAGTATTAGAGGTACTTTTACATCCAGCGATATAACTAGCTCTACTGGCATACAAGGCTGCTGATGGACTATGCGCACGTCTAAAGCCAAATTCTACAACTGATTTATTTCCCGCAGCGTTCACTATCCTAGAGGCTTTTGAGGCGATAAGTGTCTGAAAATTCATCATGGAAAGTATATATGTTTCGACAATTTGGGATTGAATTATTGGAGCTTCAATTCTTAAAATTGGTTCGTTGGGAAAAATAACTGTTCCCTCAGGCACTGCCCATAAGTTACCTGTAAACCTAATATTTCTTAAATAGTTTAGAAATTTCTGATTATTTTTAAATTGATCGTATTTTTTAAGAAAATCAATTTGATCTGGACTAAATTTTAGATTTACTAAATATGATATTATTTGTTCTAGTCCTGCAATTATCAAATAGTTTCTATGCCTGGGAAATTTTCTGACAAACATCTCAAAAATTCCAATAACATCTTTCATTTCACATTTAAAATATGCTAATGCCATTGTTAATTCATAAAAATCAGTAGCTAAACCAAGATCTTCATTGTCATTTAAAGGTAATCTAGTCACAGGCAATTTATAATAATATTACAAATTAATAAAGTTAGAAATACTTACCTAACTTTACTAAATTAAAAATAAATATTTGGTGGTGATATACATTAAAAATTAAAAAAAATTGAGATCAGAATTATATGCTACTAAGTATTCTGTCTAAAGCTTTTACGATATCTGTTTTGGTTATTATTCCCACCAATTTATCGTTGTAATTAATAATAGGTAAGCCACTAATTCTATTTCGTATCATGATCTTAGCTGCTTCTGCTAGATCGACTTTATCCATGATCGCTATAGGATAGTTCATTACATCCTTTGCTAGTAATAGGGAATTTATTCGCGAAGGAATATATCTTTGCCTCTGTAAAGTTGGTTGTTTCAGTTGTATACCACCCATATCCTTCTGTTGGATTAGAAAACTGATTGGCAATAAATCACGCGTTGTTACTATTCCAACTGGTTTAGACTTTTCTACTACAATAATCCTTGAGATATTATGAATATTCATTAATAACAGTATCATATGTAGATTTTCATCAGGATCAACAGTCTGAACTTTTGTAGTCATCCATTCTCGTGAATTATATTTATTAGAATAATGATATCCGTATAACTCTACCAAGTCACTTTTTGTAATAATTCCTTTTTGTGTTCCCTCTTCATCTACCAATATTAACGAGCTAAAATTATTTTTTAACATTAATGAAGTACAATTTTTTAATTCAGATTTTACATCTATTGTTATTAGATTTCTATTCATCACTTCCTCAATTCCAACCTCTGAAAGTTTTTTTTCCGTAAAAGTTTCGTAAATATACTTAGAAATGTCTTTTTCTGTTATGATGCCAATAGGTTTCTTGTTTTCAGATATTATTATTCTACTTATATTGTATTTCAACATGAAATTCCTGGCATCCAAAAGTGAGTTATTAGGACTTAAAAAAATTATATCCCTGCTAAGATCATAGGCATCGAGTAAAAACCTGTTATCAGAATTTAAATCTTGTAGCAAATTTTTTCCCTTATCTGTGAGGATATATTCTCTATTTGACATATAATTTCGCAATAAACCTTTATCTACCAATTCAGCAGTATACCTTCTTACTTGTTGATGAGAAATAGACAATTTTTCCTGAATTTTTTTATTTGATATCCCATTTTTCGCAAGTTTTAACAGGTCAATAAAAACCTCATTTTGGCCAACCAATTCTATTCTTTTTTTAATTATTTTCCATCACACATTAAATGAAAAAAGATATTATAAAAAGAATAGGTTTTATTGGCATTATACTGCAATCACATAAGTTGATTATATAAAATTAAAAAAAGGAATATGGAATAATTATTTTATTTTTACATCTACTGGTGTATTGTCTTTTTGTTTCTTTGGTTCTTTTTTTGGAATTGTAATATGTAATACTCCATTTTTCATGGCAGCCTCTGCATTAGATGGTATTACTTCTTCTGGAAATGGAATTTCTCTCTCAAACGATTTATAAGATCTTTCATTATGAATGTAGTTTCCTTTTTTCTCTTCGCTTTTTTCTTCTTGTTCTCCAGATACTTTAATTGAATTTATCTTCGCGTCAATTTTTATTTTTTCTTTATCTATTCCAGGAATTTCTAAAGAAATTTCATATTTATCTCCTTTATCTTCAAGATCACATAAAGGAAGTCTTATATCCATGTCTTCATATCCTCTAATGCCAAACTGAGGTACCCGCCAATCCCAAATAGATTTTTGCCATGGCGAAAAAATATCCTCGACCTCATGTCTAAAATTTTCTAAGATGTTATCCATCCTTGTAGAAAACAAACTATCCTCTCTGGGTTTTTTCGCTATTGATTTGGGTTTATCCATATTTGTTATTAACCGATTTTATATTTATTTTATACGAATTCATTGTATTGCAAAGCAATAGTTATATTCCAGAAAAAACCTATCAGTGTAATATTATTAAAATTTGAATTGTTGTCAAATAACTAATTAAATTAAAAAGATTATCTCAATATGCAAAAGTAAGATTTTATTATTTTTTATGTTAATAAATTTAATTTTAGTGATATATTTCCCAAATACAATTAAGTTCAATAATCAGGTTCCAAAAGGATTTATTTTATTTTTAGAGTTTTATTTCATAAATTAATTTCACTGTAGATTAACATATTTACAGTATTTCTTCATTCGTCTTCGATAAAACTAAGATTAATATTAATAAAACTGACCATTTTTAAGTTGTAGATTCTTGTAAGTTTTGTGTCATGAAAGAAATTGTTACTAATAATTTAATCACTTATTTAAAAATTTAATGACTTTGTGTATTTTTATTTCGTATTGGCGATTATTGACATTATTTCTTTAAACTAACATAACAACAAAATTCTTTTAAATTACAGTTTATTTTATGCGGGACTAAGATCTACCAGCAAGAAGTTTTAATTACTAGTCTTTTTGAAGCAATCATACCAGGTACAAAGGACACCGATATTTACGATCTGATTAAACTATTTTACACTTTCTAGTAGCACCTTAAAACAATATATGAACGATATTTGTATAAAGGTAGCAGGTCGTAATAAAATTTTAATCTCGATCTTTCTAAATTGTAGTCTGTAATTTACTGATTAGAATGGAATATAATCATGTGACCATATCTCATTGACTTTGCTAACAAAAGATTCGTCATAAAGGGGGTACTCATTGGTTACAAGTATTGGTGACTGGTTTATTACTTGTGATATAAATTTAATAACATCAGTAAAAGAGACAATACCTACTATTCTGTTTTCGCTACCCATAACAGGAAGTCTTTTAATCTTTTTCATAGCCATAAATTCTATAGAGTCTCTTAAAGAGTTGTTAGAATTGATAGTTATTAGTGGTTTACTAGCTATTTCTGATGCAATACTATGTTTTAATACATCTCCTGTACCTAAAAATCTAACTATATCTCGTTCTGTGATTATTCCAGCATTAAACAATAAATTATCATGATCTCTCTTGAAATAAATAGGACCACTTTCATCAAATAAATCATTCTCTACTATAATGATACTTCCTATTTTTTTTTCATACATTTTTTTGCATATCTCTTGTAAATTTTGATTAAAAGGTTGAATTTCTACATTTTTTGACATTATGGTAGTAACGGGAGTTTGTTCTAAACTCATAGTAGAATTATTAATGTTAGAATATAAGACTTTTATGATTTCTTTGCATTAAAATGCAACCATTTCCTATTTTCTGGCATAATAGTATCTAGTTTTTGAGAATATCATAATTTGTAACGAACTAGTAGTATATTCTTTGTGATAAAGTAATCACAATAGCCTTTATCAATACGTTTTTAAATCTTGAATCGATAATCCATTATAGATGCGAGATTCTTACTACGCAGATTCTCTACAGAAATCGAAGAAAAAAAAAACTAAATGTATAACATTTAGACTTGATGAAGGAGTTGTAACAGAATTAACAAAAGAATCAGACCAAAAAGAAATCTCACTAAATGTTCTAGTCAATCAAATTCTTAAAAGATATGCTGAATGGGACAAATATGAAAATAAGATTGGAGTAATTCCTGTACCACGAGTTATGATGACCAAACTAATTGACAAATCATTAAGAATTGCTAAAGATTCAGGGATAAATAATATAGAAGAAATAAAGAAGGAAATAATTACAGAAGCTGTAGAAATCGCTTATTCATCTTTGAAAGAATCAGTATTATTTATGCGAAGTGATTTTAACCTATTTAGCGTTTTATATATCTTAGAAGAATATATGAAAGTGTGTGGTTTAAATTCTGAACATAAATTTGATAATGGAAGAAGACATGTTTTTACTCTTCAACATGACATGGGTGAAAATTGGTCGATATTTTCAAAAGAATTATTAGAAAAAATTTTTATAAATTTAGCTCAAGTAAAAACTAATATCACTTACACCAATAATACAGTAATAGCAGAAGTAATGTTATAAAAAATGATTGCATTGCATACTTATAAGTTAAATAATCTTAATAACAGAAGAGATTTATCTTGATGAGACACAAGGAAAAGGAATTAATAAATAGATTTTTTTTCTTTATAGATCATAGAGATATCGATGATCTGATAGATTTATTTGACGAAAATTGTATAGTTATAGAACCATTTAGTAATACTAATGGTTTAAAAAAAAAAATTTAAAATTTTTTTTTGAAGTTTTTATAAATACAAATAAAGACATCAGAAGAAATATAGTTTTTTCAGAACAGAATAATAAGTATAAAACAAACAAAATCGAAACTTATGTCACATTTTATAAAGAAGGTATGTTACAGGCAAAGTTTATTTTTAGTTTCAAAAACGAATCTCTGATTGAACCAGAAACATATAAAATCGATAGTCTGAATATAGAATTTATTTAAATTAACTCTTATACGTCGTCTTTTTTATAAGCGAAATTCTCAAATATTTCTTTAATCTTAAAGGTTAGACATAAATTCTTTAGTTCAAGTAAATAAATATATATCTAGGATTTTTTAAATAAAATATTTCATCTTAATATCGTCTTTAATGTTGCCAAGTGATTAAATATATAAAGATAGGGCAATATAATAGATCATGGTTATATTTTCTATATCAAGAACTGAATTAAAAGGAGTTTAGATAAAGTGATGTATTATTTTCACACAGATGAAAATCAATAGATCTGTTCAAATTTCTAGGCTGTGTTGACTTAAGGTTAATCTATCTAAAATTTCGAGTATTGTGTTTCTGATTTTTATATTATATAAATAAATGATTATTTTAATTCAATTGTATACATCTGATATCTTACA